>NZ_JBFWLF010000153.1:0-10753 GCF_050252275.1 Citrobacter sp.
TAATCTGGAGCGGGAAACGAGACTCGAACTCGCGACCCCGACCTTGGCAAGGTCGTGCTCTACCAACTGAGCTATTCCCGCATCATCAAGTAAATCGTAAATCACTTGATTTTACTATCGTCTGGCAATCTGTGCTGCCGTTCGATGCGTTGCATTCTACTTACCTGACGCAATGAGTCAACGATATTTTTCGCCACTTACGCTCGTTTGCTGAAATTTACGGCGAAACGATCACTGATCAAGCAAATCCCCACGCGCGGCGTTCAAATACTGGAACATTGACCACAGCGTCAGGACCGCAGCGACGAAGAACAGTGCAATCCCCGCGTACTCCACCCAGATATTCGGACGCCACAGCAGCCAGGCAAGCGCTGCCATTTGCGAGGTGGTTTTGACTTTGCCGATCCAGGAGACCGCCACGCTGCTGCGCTTACCCAGTTCCGCCATCCATTCACGCAGCGCGGAAATGATGATTTCACGTGCAATCATCGTGGCCGCGGGCAGCGTCACCCACCAACTGTGATAGTGCTCGGTCACCAGTACCATCGCAATTGCCACCAGCACTTTATCCGCAACCGGGTCGAGAAACGCACCAAAGCGCGTACTCTGGTTCCAGCGACGCGCCAGAAAACCGTCAAACCAGTCGGTCACCGCAGCGATACAGAAGATCAGCGCAGCAACGAACGGCGCCCAGGTGAATGGCAGATAAAACACCACGACAAAGAATGGGATAAGTATGACGCGAAACAGCGTAAGCAACGTTGGAATATTAAATTGCATAGTGACGGGTAACTATCTGTTGTCAGAGAATTTACCCCTATGTTGCTACAGCGGACTCAATGTTTCAACGACCAGAAGATCTTTTCTGCCAGTCCTTGCGAAATACCCGGCACTTTTGCAATTTCTTCAACGCTGGCGTTACGTAATCCTTGCAAACCACCCATATATTTCAACAACATTTGGCGACGCTTCGGTCCAACGCCTTCGATGGTCTCCAGCGTACTGGTGTTTTTCACTTTCGCCCGTTTTTTACGGTGGCCGCCAATGGCATGATCGTGGGACTCATCGCGGATATGCTGAATCACATGCAATGCCGGCGAATCCGGCGGCAAGCTAAATCCCTCACCTTCCGGTTCAAAGAACAGCGTTTCCAGACCGGCTTTACGGTCAGCGCCTTTTGCAACACCTAACAGCAGAGGGTGGTTTTTATCCCAGGGGACATCCAGCTCGGCGAAAACGGCCTTCGCCTGCCCCAGTTGCCCTTTTCCGCCGTCGATCAGGATCACATCCGGAATCTTACTTTCTTCGATGGCTTTACCATAACGGCGACGCAGTACCTGATTCATTGCCGCATAGTCATCGCCCGGCGTGATGCCGGTGATATTGTAGCGACGGTATTCCGCACGCAGCGGCCCGTTCGCATCAAAGACCACGCACGACGCCACCGTCTGTTCGCCCATCGTGTGGCTGATGTCAAAACATTCCATCCGTTTTACAGCTGGCAGCTTCAGCACGGTTGCCAGCGCCGTCAACCGTTGGGTAATGGTCGACTGCTGAGAGAGTTTCGTGGTCAGCGCCGTGGCGGCATTGGTCCGCGCCAGTTTCAAATAACGCGCGCGATCGCCGCGAGGTTTGGTCTGCACATTAATACGACGCCCCGCCAGTTCAGAAAGCGAATCGGCCAGCAGCGTTTTGTCGTGCAGATTGAAATCCAGCAGGATCTCGCCAGGCAACGTGCGCATCTGGCTGCCCTGGAGGTAGAATTGCCCGACGAAGGTTTCTACCACTTCGCCCAGTTCAGTCCCTCCCGGCACTTTCGGGAAATAACTGCGGCTGCCCAGCACTTTCCCCTGGCGGATAAAGAGCACATGGACACAGGCCATCCCGGCATCAAACGCAACGCCGATCACGTCCAGATCGTCTCCCGCGTTGGAAACGAACTGTTTCTCCGTCACCCGGCGCACGGCCTGGATCTGATCGCGTATACGCGCAGCCTCTTCGAACGCCAGATGTTGACTGGCTTTCTCCATCCGCGCGATCAGTTGAGTTAAGACCTGGTCATCTTTACCGGATAAAAACAACCGAACATAGTCAACCTGCTGCGCATACTCTTCTTCACTCACCAGGCCTTCGACGCAGGGCCCCAGGCAACGGCCGATCTGGTATTGCAGACAAGGGCGCGAGCGATTGCGATAAACGCTGTTTTCACACTGACGGATCGGGAAAATTTTCTGTAACAGCGCCAGCGTTTCACGGACGGCATAGCCGTTGGGAAACGGGCCAAAGTATTCGCCTCGGGTATGTTTCGCCCCACGGTGCATAGCCAGCCGGGGATGCGTATCCGCGCTGAGAAAAATAAAGGGATAGGATTTGTCATCACGTAACAGCACGTTGTAACGCGGCTGATACAGCTTGATATAGTTGTGCTCGAGCAGCAACGCTTCCGTTTCGGTGTGCGTCACCGTCACATCGATTTGCTGAATGAGGGCAACCAGCGCTTCGGTCTTACGCGAAGCCAGGTTGCTGCGGAAATAGCTGGAAAGCCGTTTTTTCAGGTCTTTCGCTTTACCCACATAGATAACCGTACCACCGGCATCATACATACGATAAACGCCGGGTTGACTGGTTACGGTTTTTAGGAACGCTTTCGCGTCAAACTGATCGCTCACTGGCTTGTTAACGTCTCCGCATTACACAGGCCATGGCGAATTGCCAGGTGAGTCAGCTCTACATCACCATGAATGTTTAGTTTACTGAACATACGGTAGCGATAGCTGTTCACCGTTTTAGGGCTGAGATTCAACTGCTCGGAAATCTCATTCACCTTCTGACCTTTAGTGATCATCAGCATAATCTGCAATTCGCGCTCAGACAAACTGGCAAACGGGGTTTCCGTTTTTTCGGGTTCAATCTGGCTTAATGCCATTTGCTGGGCGATGTCAGAAGCAATGTAGCGCTGCCCGGAATAAACCGAGCGGATGGCACTTACCACTTCCTGAGGCGCAGCACCCTTACTCAGGTAACCTGCGGCTCCGGCCTGCATCACTTTTGCCGGCAACGGGTTTTCCGTGTGAACGGTCAACATAATCACTTTAATATCGGCAGTTGAACGCGCAATTTTGCGCGTGGCTTCAAGGCCACCAATACCGGGCATGTTCATGTCCATCAACACGACGTCGACGGTGTTGGCGCGACACCATTTAACGGCATCCTCACCGCAACCTGCTTCACCGACAACTTTTATACCCTTTATATCTTCAAGAATGCGTCGTATCCCTGCGCGCACCAGTTCGTGGTCATCAACAAGAAGAACGTTGATCAAAGGAATATCTCCAGAATAGGGATAACGCTACTGATAGTGGATCGCCACTATATTAGCGGGTTTTATCTCAACTTTAAAACGTAAAAAACGTCCGGTAACCGATTTTGCTCTCGTTTTCGGAAATTAGTCTGTACGCTTTGTGGAAACTTAGGCTAAGAACAGCCAGTTACACGCACTATTTTCGGGAACGAGGTTTCACAATAGTGACAAAAACTCGCTTTCTCTCGCCTAAATGCTAAATAGACAGGTAAGTTTGTAACAATAATTAACGAGTAAAATACTCGGAATAAACAATAAATGAGGAAAATATAGACTTCTTATGTTGTTGTTTAATTTAACTCCGCTGGTGTGATTTCCGATCGAAAAACAACCACTGCTATTTTTCCCTCAGCTTATGGTATACTCCGCGGCCTTAACATTTATCATCGCAAATTTTTACTGAAACATTACGAGGAAAATAAATGAGTACGCCTGATTTTTCCACTGCCGAGAATAATCAAGAACTGGCTAATGAAGTCACCTGCCTGAAGGCGCTGTTAACGCTGATGCTGCAAGCCATGGGCCAGGCGGATGCGGGCCGCGTGATTCTTAAAATGGAAAAACAGATCGCGCTGGTCGAAGACGACGCGCAGGCTGCAGTATTTTCCAGCACTGTTAAGCAAATTAAACAAGCTTACCGTCAGTAAAGAAAAACCGGCTGAGAGCAGTGCTTTCAGCCGGTTTATCGTCTGCCACGCAGAACGTTTATTGTTTCAGATAAGCCCGGTCGCCGCGGCATAGCACGCAATCTGCGTCTTATTCGGCGCGTTAAACTTCTTCTGCATATTCTTCTGGTGAAAGTTAACGGTATTTTCTGATATCGACAGAATCATCGCAATTTCAGCTGAAGTCTTCCCTTCCGCCGTCCATTTCAGAATCTCTTTTTCTCGTTTGCTAAAGCGCATTTCCGGCGCCATCACCATCTCATCTTCGAGTCGGGAAAGTGCCGTTAAGCTTTCGCGCACCAGCAACTGCAGTTTCAATTCGACTTCATCGCCCGCAAACGGCGTATTACGCAGGCTTGACCGTGAGACCGAGAGAAAGCCTAATGCGCGATTTGGCAGCATGAGACATTGCGTGACGCCTTTGCGTAATCCGTGTGAACGGGCAGCATCCCACATTGTCTGCGCGTCACTGAATAATGCGTCATTCCAGGGCAGATGTCCCTGAATGAAGTTTTCCGGCTTCAGCACAGGATCAATCGCGAAATAGTTTTCCGCCTGATATTGCGAAACCCACGCATCGGGATAAGTGGTATGAAGGGAAATTTTAGGACGCGTGAACGGAACCGGATGCCTGACACACAGCGCGTAATAATCAAATTCCAGCAATTGTGTTTGCTGCTGTAATTCGCTGTAGACGTCTTCTGCGCAAGTCATTTCGTGAAAGCGTAACAGCATCGTCCGTCGCCAGGTAAAGAAATCTAAATCCTGCATACTCAGTATTCGCACCCTTGAGAGTGATAATCATTTTAAATGTGAGAAATAACCTATCACATAAACATACGGTAGATGTATAAAATATCGGTCAGGGAGCAGATTACTTGAGCGTTGTTTCAGTTCGCGTATTTTGTCCAGGGAAATACGTTCATCGTCATGCGTCTGATATTACTATTTATGCATCTCCACTCGGCCGAAATGGGATAATCCCGGACGAGTGGAGAAAACCAATCATTGCAGCAGAAACTTCTCAAGAAACTGACGGGTTCTCGGTTGCTGTGGATTGGCAAATAGCGCTTTGGCTGGCCCCTGTTCCACAATGCGCCCCTGATCCATAAATATCGCCCGGTCCGCGACATCGCGGGCAAAGCTCATTTCATGGGTCACAATCACCATGGTGCGTTTTTCCTGCGCCAGTTGACGGATAGTGCTCAACACCTCGCCCACCAGCTCAGGATCGAGCGCAGACGTCGGTTCATCAAACAGAATCACTTCCGGGCGCATGGCCAGCGCACGGGCAATCGCCACTCGCTGCTGCTGCCCGCCGGATAAGCGCCGCGGGTAGCTGGTCTCTTTCCCGGCCAACCCCACTTTCGCCAGCAGTTCCCGCGCCCGCGCCATCGCCTCTTCTTTGCCCTCGCCTTTCACGATAACCGGACCTTCAATGATATTCTCCAGTACCGTGCGATGGGGAAAGAGATTGAAGCTCTGGAACACAAAGCCAACATGCTGGCGCAACTGGCGAATCAGCGTTCGTTGCTGACCGAGTGATCGCGCCGTATCAATGGTGATATCACCCACGGTGATCGTACCCGCTTCCGGTTGTTCCAGCAGGTTAATACTGCGCAGAAGCGTCGTTTTTCCCGACCCGCTGGGACCGATGATCGCGACCACCTCTCCCGCCTGCACTTGCAGATCGATGCCGTGCAGCACCGTCTGCCCATGAAATTTCTTGACCAGGTTTTTTACGTCGATCGCACTCATTTCGGCTCTCTCTCCTGGCGGTTCAGTTGATTTTCAAAGTAGTTCTGCAATGAAGACAGCACGGTTGCCATGATCCAATAGATCAGCGATGCCGCCAGATACATGGTGAATACCTCCAGCGTGCGCGAGGTGATCAGTTGCGCCTGACGGAACAGTTCTGGTACCTGGATGGTGGCCGCCAGCGACGTGTCTTTCACCAGACTGATAAAACTGTTGCTCAGCGGCGGCAGCGCTACCCTGGCAGCCTGCGGTAAAATGGCGCGACGCATTGTCTGCCACGGCGTCATCCCGATACTGGCAGCCGCTTCCCACTGTCCTTTGTCAATCGATGAAATCGCCGCGCGCAGCGTTTCCGCGGCATAGGCCGCCGTATTGAGCGACAGGCCAATCATTGCGGACGGCACCGGATCCAGCTCAATACCAAACTGCGGCAGACCGTAGTAGATCATAAACAGTTGTGCGATAAGCGGCGTACCGCGAAAAATAGAGATATAGAAACGCGCCAGCCAGCGCAGTGGCAGCAGCGGCGACAGGCGCATCAGCGCGAGGATAAATCCCAGCAGCAGGCCGAAGAACATCCCGCCAATACTGAGTTGCAACGTAAACACCGCCCCTTTGAGCAGATACGGCAGGGAATCAATAACCAGTTGGATACTTTCTTGCATGAGCTTATCCGAAATTACACGTGTGGATGGTAGGCAAACAGCGCAGGCGCCCCACCAGTATGGATAAAGAGAATCGGGCCTTCGTCTTTAAAGCGTTTCTGGCTGATTCCGTCAATCAGTCCGGCCATCGCTTTTCCGGTATAGACGGGGTCGAGAAGGATCCCTTCCAGACGCGCCAACAACTTCACGGCTTCCATCCCCTCTTCATTTGGCGTGCCATAGCCTGGGGCATAGTAGTCATCCCACAACAAAATCTCCGCCGCCGCTGTCAGTTCCAGTTCACTGGCAACAGCCTGTTGCAGCGCCACCACTTTCGGCTTTTGATCGGCTACGCTGCGTGAAACGGTTACGCCAATCAGATCCACATCCGGCATCAGTTGTTCCAGCCCAACCGCCAGCCCGGCGTGCGTTCCTGCACTGCCAGATGCTACCACCACCGAAGAGAGCTGCACCGCGCCTTCACACTGCTGAGCGATTTCCAGCGCGCTTTCAACATAGCCTAATGCCCCCAACGCGTTTGAACCACCGACCGGTATAATGTAGGGACGAAAGCCCTGCGCTTCGATTCGGGTGGCCAGTTCTTGCAATTGGGCATCCGGTGCATGTAGCGCCTCGCACATCTCAACCTGTACGTTGAACAGATCCAGCAGCAGTCGGTTGCCATTGGTGAGATAGTTTTCCGCCGTGGTGCCAATGGGGTTTTCCAGCAGCGCCACGCAGTGCAGTCCCAGCTTCGCGGCGACCGCCGCCGTCTGACGCACGTGGTTAGACTGAATCGCGCCTGCCGTGATCAGCGTATCAGCGCCTTCACGCAGCGCATCTGCGGCCAGGAACTCAAGCTTGCGCAGCTTATTTCCGCCCATCGCCATCGGTGTGACGTCATCGCGTTTGATGAAGATATCCCGTCCCAGGTAGTCAGAAAAGCGCGGCAGGTATTCCAGCGGCGTCGGCGCACCGATAAATTCCAGGCGCGGAAAGCGTGTCAGGTTGTGCAGTGGCATAAAGCCTCCGATTATTCGTTGTTGTGATGTTCTTTTTATTATGCACGTTCAAACGCATGAAATAAAAAAGGCGCTGATTAAAGCGCCTTTTTTTTCATATCGTTCGGACTATTTGGTGATATCCGCGCCAAACCATTTCTCAGAAAGCGCCTTCAGCGAGCCGTCTTTCTGCATTTCAGCAATCGCTGCGTCCACCGCCTTCAGCAGATCTTCATTGCCTTTACGAAGCGCAACGCCAGACTCCTGACGGGAGAAGGCTTCACCGGTGACCGCCAGCGTATCTTTGGTCTTTTTAACCAGATCTAACGCCGCCAGACGATCCACCAGAATGGCGTCGATACGGCCTACGCGCAGATCCTGATATTTCGTCGGGTCATCATCATAAGTCCGGATATCAACGCCCTGGACGTTCTGACGTAACCACTCTTCATAGTTAGTACCCAGACCCACGCCCACTTTCTTATCTTTCAGATCGGCTGCGGTTTTAATCGCGCCTTCATTGCCTTTTTTTACCAGCGCCTGGATACCGGAGACGGTATAAGGGGTAGAGAAATCATATTTCTTCTTCCGCTCGTCGGAGATGGTGACCTGATTGATCACCACATCGATGCGTTTAGAATCCAGAGAGGCCAGCATCCCGTCCCATTTGGTCGGTTTCAGCGTGGCTTTCACGCCCAGATGCTTCGCGAGCGCTTCGGCAAATTCCACTTCAAAACCGGTCAATTTACCGTCATCGCCCTGGAAACTGAACGGCGGATAGGTACCTTCCAGCCCCACCAGCAGCGTGCCGCGATCTTTAACCTTCTTTAACAGACCTTCATCTGCAAACGTTTTTGCGCTCATTCCCGCGACAAGCGCCACAGCCATCACGCCCATCAGCGCCTGGCGACCCAGAAGTGCTAATTTCATATTTACCCCGAATGTTGTTATGAATGCCCGTAGTGTAGAGCGTTTATGGGTAACGACATAAATCACTCTGCTACATCTTATTCATTTTTAATATATATCAGAAGTCATCCGGAGGGAGGAATTCTGTTGCTGCTCGGGGTGAGCATGCGCTTTATATTGTGCGTACTTACGCAGCGCGATGCGATAGTTGTTGGTGCTGGTCTCCGGCAGCCACGGCGCCAGGTTTTCATCAAGGTAACCGTCCTGGAGCAGATCGTGAGAAATTTTCTGCTCGCTGAGATGATTACCGAGACGGCGCAGACGGACAACATACTCGCGTACGGTCCCGTGGCTCATTTCGGTCTGTTCAAACAGGAATTGTTTAAAACCAATGATGTCGAAGAAATCGCTCTGCGTCTTGCAGTGCAGATCGCCGCAGAAACGGCATAGCGCCACCCACTCTTTCTGCTCCTGCTGCCAGGCGGCTTCATCCATGAGTGTATCGAGGCGGGAAATGGCGATTTTATTGACGATCTGCCCTTTGCGCACCAGCGTGATGCGATCCAGTAACTTGTGGCAATGGGCGCAATGCGTCTGGCTGTGTTTAAAGTCTTTGAGGTAGCGGCTTAGAGGCCGTCTTTTTGATTGCTGCACCGTCATGAGAACTCCTGGTAGTCAATACGTTGTGCGGCATTTTTCAGCGCCGACAACGTCGTTCGCTATAACTTACCCAGCTTCGTGCGTAACCGTTTTATGGCCTGACTGTGCAACTGGCTGACCCGTGACTCTCCGACTTCCAGAACCGCGCCAATCTCTTTGAGATTGAGTTCTTCCTGGTAATAGAGCGTGAGCACCAGTTGTTCGCGTTCCGGAAGGGCTTCAATGGCATCCATCACGCGCTGGCGCAAATTGCTCTCAAGGAGCTGTTGTAACGGGTTTTCCTGCTGGTGTTCTTCTGTCACCAGCTCGATACTATCGCCATGCTCTTCCCGCCACTCGTCATAGGAGAAGAGTTGGCTGTTGTTGGTATCAAGCAACATCTGACAATATTCTTCTACAGGAATCGCCAGCCGCTCCGCCACCTCACTTTCCGTCGCGTTGCGCCCTAATTCCTGTTCCAGTTGCCCCATCGCCTGTGCCACTTCGCGGGCATTGCGCCGAACGCTACGCGGCACCCAGTCGCGGCTGCGTAGTTCATCCAGCATCGCCCCACGAATACGCTGCACTGCGTAAGTGGTAAATGCCGTTCCTTGCAGAGCGTCATATCGGTCAACTGCATTCAATAACCCGATACCGCCCGCCTGTAGCAGATCGTCCAGTTCTACGCTCGCGGGCAAACGCACCTGCAGGCGCAACGCTTCGTGACGCACCAGCGGTACATAACGCTGCCACAGCGAGTGTTTATCCATTACACCTTCAGCGGTATACAGTGAATTCACGATAAACAGCCCTGCGTTAAATGAGTTATCGGCATGATTATCCGTTTCTGCAGGGGTTTTAATCGGGTGAATAGTGGGTGAAATGAGGGGTTATTTAGGGGTTACCGGTAAAGCCAGAATGAAAAAACCCCGCCGAAGCGGGGTTTGCGCAAGAAGCGTAAATTAACGCAGCAGAGACAGAACGTTCTGAGTCGTCTGGTTAGCCTGTGCCAGTACAGAAGTACCCGCTTGTTGCAGGATCTGCGCACGAGACATGTTAGACACTTCAGTCGCGTAGTCAGCGTCTTCGATACGGCTACGAGCAGAAGACAGGTTGTTAACGGTGTTGCCCAGGTTGGTGATAGCAGAATCGAAACGGTTCTGTACCGCACCCAGGTCAGAACGCAAAGAGTCAACCTGAGCCAGCGCTTTATCGATAGAAGCCATCGGATCAGAATTCAGCTTATCGCCTTTCACAACGGTACCATCATCTTTGATGGTGGCGCTGTAGTATGCATCGGCATCGTTTTCAGTACCTTTGATGACATAACCGCCGCCTTTAACGGAGAATACCTGCGGGTTGTCACCCAGACCTGTAATGCCCCCAAGATCCAGTTTAACCGCTGGCGTAGTACTACCAATAACGTCACCAGTGGTAACAGCAGCTTCGCTCGCCGCTGCCGCAGCTTCCGGAGTATCAGAGCTCTTATAGCTCACAATCCCGGTATTCAGGTCAACCGTACCTTTGAAAATATCAGAACCTACTTTCACATACATCTGACCATCTTTATCAACAGAGAAAGAGGTCGTCGCAGCAAGAGCCGTGTTATTCAGAGAGATAGAATCTGCGTTTACAACGGTAGTGCCACCAATATTGACGTTTTGACCAGCGGCTGCTTTAGTTGCAGTGATAGTGCCGGTTTCCTTCGTTGCACCGTCAAAATCTACAACCCCGGTATCTTTGTCATAGTTAGACACTTTGTAGAAATCTGTGCCG
>NZ_JBFWLF010000154.1:0-10701 GCF_050252275.1 Citrobacter sp.
ACCATAACCAGCCATGAGTGGCCGTTCGTCATACCACCCGGCTGCCAGCATCTTGCTCTCTATCCACTGGCGCGCACGGATAATTTCCAACAACGGCTCGGCGGACTTTTCCGTCCACATCTCAATCAGGAAGGTTCCCCGATAGTTAAGGCGGCGTAGCGTATTGAACAGCTTGATAAAGTCCACACACCCTTCGCCAAAGGGCACATCGCGGAATTGACCGGGCGAATCCGGCGTCACCGGGAATGTGTCTTTGAGATGGATCGCGGCAATACGGTCGATGCCTTTCGCCAGCTCGCTCTCCAGTTCGTTACCCCAGGCGGTTAAGTTGCCAACATCCGGGTAAACGGTGAACCACGGCGAGTTAATTTTTTCATCCAGTACTTTCCATTTACTGATGGAATTGATGAAAGGCGTATCCATGATTTCCACGGCACACATCACCTGCGCAGCAGCAGCCTGCTCCGCGGCCCAGGCCATCGCATCTTCGAACCAGGCGATAGTTTCTTCATTCTGTGGCTCATAATAAACGTCATAACCGGCAAGCTGGATGGTCCGTATCCCTAAATCCTGCGCCAGCCGCAGCGCTTTTTGCATGATGGCACGCGCCTGCTGACGAGTCTGGCTATCGTGGCTGCCGAACGGGAAGCGGCGATGGGCGGATAAGCACATCGTTGGAATGCGCACCCCGGTTTTCTGGATCGCGCTGATGATTTCCATGCGCTCCGCGAGAGACCAGTCGAGGCGTGCCAGCCGCTCTTCACTCTCATCGACCGACATTTCGACAAAATCAAAACCGCAGGATTTTGCCAGTGCCAGTTTTTCTACCCAACTGGTGTTTCCGGGTAGCGCCTTTTCATAAATACCTAACGGGTGGCTACGCATTATCTTCCCTCACGAGTGGCCAGTTGTTGTAACGCTTTTCGGCTGTGATTCATGGCGCGCTGTGCCTGCCATTTTTGCTTAAAGAATTTAAACGCCAGCGCTGCTATCAGCGTGATACCCCAGACCGCCAGATTGAAATGCAGGCTGAGGCCTAACAGGCTCAGGCCGGTGGCGATCACCTGCAGCACCAGCAAGGCGCAAAAGACGTGGCTGACTTTGCCTGAGCCGCCGAAGGGATCGGTGCCGCCCAGCACAATCGCCAGTACCGTCAGCAGCAGATAAGAATCGCCATAGCCCATACGGGCGGAGTTAAAACGGGCCAGCATAATCAGCCCGGCCAGCACACACAGCAGGCTGGAAATCGCATAAATCGCCATTAACACACGGTGGGTGCGAATGCCGCTAAACCAGGTCGCATTGATGTTGCTGCCGCACATATAGATGATTTTCCCGGTACGGGTTTTGCCGAGGAACAGCGCCAGACCCAGGGTAGCGACGATAAAAATCACCATCGGCACCGGAATGCCAGAGATCACTTCCGACCCGATACTGCGCACCACCGGTGGCATACCGATTAGCGCCGCGCCTTTAGTCAGGTAAACGCCGATGCCGCTGATAATGGTCATGCTGCCCAGCGTCACCAGAATCGGGTGCGCGCCTACACGGGAAATAATGGTCCCGGTGAGCGCGCCGATCGCCATGGCGATCGCCATTGCGCCCAGCAGCGCCAGAAACAGCCACCACAGTTGCATACCGGTAGACGCGTCAGCCGGCACATACTGGATCAGCAGCCAGGCCATAAACAGGCTGGTCAAATTCGCGGTACCGATAATCGCCAGATTCAGCCCGCCGCTCAGCATCGGGACAAACATCGCGAAGGTCAGTAGCCCCAGTTCCGGTAGCTGAAAGGCGATACTCAGAAAAGTGTTGTCGGTAAAAAAACGCCCTGGCATCGCCAAACTGAACGCCGCCACGGCGAAGAAACAGATCGCCAGCAACCCTGAGCTGGTGCCATCAAGCGGTAAAAATGCCTGCTTTTTCATTTCAAGCCCCCTGTCAGACGAATCCAACGTCCGTTTCTTTACGTTTTTTGTAATGGGTGACGCAGATAGCCGAGACAATCACCACGCCGATGACGATATTCACGAAGTAGCTGGAGACACCGATCAGGTTAAGACCGTTTTTGAGGATGCCGATCAGAAAGACCCCCATTAGCGTGCCAATCACCGAACCGCGCCCGCCGGACAAACTGGCTCCGCCCAGCACGGCGGCGGCCAATACATCGAGTTCGCCGCCCACCAGCGCGTTAGGCACCACTTCACTCATGCGATAGGCCTGTAGCATTCCGCCAATGGCGGCGGCGGCGCCAAGATACCCGTAGGCAAAAAGATAAATCAGCGATACCCGGATACCGATACGTCGTGCCGATTCGGTACTGCCGCCCACCGCATACAGCTGACGACCAATATGGGTTTTATTCATCAGCATCCAGGTGAAACAGGCCATCGCCAACATCACCACCAACGGCAGCCCGACCTGGTAGGTTTCTCCTTCAAAACCAAAGCTAAACAGCGATCGCTGGGTGATCCACCAATCCGGCAGGTCATAGATGCTGTGGCCGTTGGTCAGCCACATCAGCAGGCCGAACAACAACGACTGCATACTGATGGTGATGATGATGGAAACCACATTGAGGTAATAAATCAGGATCGCGTTGATTAGGCCAAATATCACACCCAGCGCGATAGCAAACCCCAGGCACAGCAGCGGGCTGGTCATGGTGCCGCTGAGCAACAGCGACGCCACCACGTACTGAACTACCGACGCCACGGCTGCGAAGGAAATATCAATCCCCCCGGTAACCAACACCACAAACAAGCCGAGGGCGAATATCCCCGTCACCGCGTAGCTTTCGGTGAGATCGAGCAGGTTCTGGATTGACAGGAACTCATTACTCATCAGCGAAAAAAACGCCAGCATCAGGACGATGACCCAGCCCAGCCAGCCTTCCACCGACCGTGGAAACCGGAGCGGCAATACATTAGCCATTAATCACCTCCGCCAGCTGCTGCTCGGTATAGTCCGCAGGCAACAGCTCGTTAATAATTTTCCCGCGCTGCATATGGAAAATACGATCGCAGTTGTAATACGCCTCTGGCGCTTCATCGGTAATCAGCAGCACGGAAATTCCAACGCCGGAAAGGTGGTGGATAAGCTGATAAATACTGTCTTTCGCGCCGATATCGACGCCGACGGTCGGCGCATCGAGGATCAAGACTTTGGGGCGGGTTAAAATCCATTTTGCCAACACCACTTTTTGTTGGTTGCCGCCGGACAGCGTCGAGAGCGGGTTATCGGGATTGGCGACTTTAATATCCAGATCCTGGATCCACTCCTGAACGAGGGTGGCCTGGCGTTTTTCGTCAATAACATGCCACGGCGTTTTTAACCGGTTAAGGATCGATAGCACCATATTGTCGCTGACCGACTGCGGGAGCACCGCGCCCAGCGTCAGGCGGTCTTCAGAGACATAGGCAATGCCCAGTTTTGCGGCCTGCGTATTGTCTTTGATGGTGACTTTTTTCCCTTCCAGATAAATCTCTCCGCTATCCGGATGGGTAATGCCAAAAAGACTTAACGCCAGCTCTGTTCGCCCTGAGCCTAACAATCCGCACAGTCCCAGCACTTCACCCTGGTGAAGCTTCAGTGAAATATCCTCGAACTGCCCTTTCCGACTGAGCTTATTCAGTTCCAGCACCACTTTTCCTTCCACGCTGTTCGGCAGCTTTTTCTGATGGACAATCGTTCTGCCGGTCATCAGTTCGGTAATACGCGACGGGGTTAGTAAATTCGCCGCCCAGGTGCCAATGATTTCGCCATCGCGGATCACGGTAATACGGTCGGAAATCTCTTTCACTTCATCCAGACGATGGCTGACAAACACCACGGTGATATTTTTATCGCGCAGATAATTGACCGTGCGCAGCAGTTGGTTAACTTCAGTACGCGTCAGCGACGCCGTAGGCTCATCCATAATCACCAGCCGGGCATCGGCCACCAGCGCGCGGCAAATCGCCACCTGCTGGCGCTGGGCAATCGGTAAATGCTGAACCTGCGCGTCCGGATCGAGGGAGAAATGTAATTCGTGGATAATTTTTAGCGCCAGCGCTTTCAGACGGGCTTTGCGGTGCCAGCCAAAATAGCCCTTGAGATTTTCTTCAAAGGCGATATTTTCCGCGACCGTGAGGTTCGGGAATAACGACAGATCCTGATAAATAACCTGAATGCCTAACTCACGGGCTTTATCCGGCGAGAGTCTGGACCAGGATTTATCATCAATAATAATTTCGCTACCGGCATCCGGGATATACACACCGCACAGGGTTTTTATCAGCGTGCTTTTACCACAGCCGTTCGCTCCGGCCAGACAGTGGACTTCGCCTTTATTTAACGTGAGATCAATATTCTTTAATGCCCGATGACCGCCAAAACTTTTGCTTAGCGACTTAAACGTCACCAACGGTTCACCGGCATTTCGTTCTGCAATATGCGGCATCATGCTGTTCCTGAAAACGACCAAAGGATTTCCGGGCCGGTTGGCGGCCCGGTGATGCGACCTGAAACTACAAACCTAACTTCACTAAACGCCGGGTATTTTCAACATCGAGCTTTTCGGGGTTATCGCTCAGGATGGTGTTGTTCTGGACTTTGATTTCGCCCATATCGCCGATTTTGACGCCGTCTTTAATCGGTTCGCCGTTCATCATCGCCGTGGCGACCTGAACGAAAACTTTACCGGCGATCATCGGGTTAGAAATGTAGCCGCCGTCAATCGCGCCTTTCTCCAGCAATTTAATGCCCTGACCCGGAGTGAAGGTGCCGAACACGCAAATCGCATCGTTTTTCTTACGTTTATCAATCGCGCGGCCTGCGCCAATCGGGCCCTGAGAACCGAACGACATAATGCCTTTGAGATCTTTGTATTTGGACATCAGGTCATTCGCAGTGCGCATGGAATCGTCCACCGATTCCGCCACGCCAAAGCGATCTTCCACCAGGGTCATTTTCGGATAGTGTTCTTTTTGATAAGCAATCGCGGCATTGGCCCAGTCATTCACCAGCGGTACCGTCAGGCTGCCGACAAACATGGCGTATTTGCCTTCTTCACCCATGCACTTCGCCATATCTTTCATATGATTGGCGCCCATGGTTTGGGTGTTCAGCAGCTCAAAATCCCAGTCAGCATTAGCCTGATCCGGTGATTCATGGGTAATCACTTTGATACCGGCTTCCTGGGCACGTTTAAGTACCGGCTCCAGCACTTTCGCGTCGTTCGGCACCACGCCAATCACATCGACTTTCTTAGCGATTAAATCTTCAATGGCCCGCACCTGCTCGGCCGGGTCTGCCGTCGTTGGGCCAACCTGCCAGGCATTAACGCCGAGCGCCTTGCCCTCTTCTTTAATCCCTTGTTCCATCACGTTGAACCAAGGAATCCCGCCGACTTTCACAACCACGCCCATGGTAAAAGGCTTGTTGGCTTTTTGCGGCGCAGTGGATTGTTCAGCCCACGCGGCGGTTGATGACAATGCAGCAGTAATCAGGCAGGGTAAGAGTAATTTTTTCATCGTAATTTCCTTAAGAAATAGCTTCAGACGCCAGGAATACCCAATAAAAATTGGCCTGACTTTTTATTTATTTCGACTTTCCTCTGGCATTGGCAGAATAAACAGACAGGTGTCATGATTATTCAGATAACGGCTAACACATACTACTTATCGACTTCCACCACATTTAGCTGTGGGTATTGCGCACGATAACGTTGATCAATACAGCTATTGGTGACCATAATATCGATTTCATCCAGCATACATATTTTACTGAAGGCGTATTGTTCAAATTTACTGGAATCCACCAGAAGGATCTTTTGCCCGGAAACCTGTAACATAACCTGCTTTAACCTGGCATTTATTTCACTGCCATCACGTATGCCATTTTCCAGATTTACTCCCTGACAGGAAAAGAAAAAACTATTAATTTGAAAATTTCGAATAGCACTCTCGGCAACGGGTCCATGGAAATCATCGTGGCGTTCAGAATACTCACCCCCAATACCGATAATGCGCACTTTATCCCGACAGGCCAGCGCCTGGATAATGCGTAGCGAATTAGTCACCACGGTAATATCAATGTCCGGAATTTGCCGGGCCAGAAACCAGCAGGTACTGCTGTTGTCCATCAGAATGCAATCGCCGGAATGAATAAACTGTAACGCTGCCTTGGCGATTTTAGTTTTGATATCAGGATGTTCCTCGGTACGCTTGCGAAATGATTCGGCGCGGTCCACGCTGCTCGCCTGCCATGCCGTCCCCTCTATCGCCGCTGCCGTCGCCTCTGGCGCATCCAGAGAAACCGCGCCGCCAAAGCTGCGGGTCAATCGTTTGTTACGTTCTAATACTCTCAGATCCCGGCGAATGGTTTCCGGTGATACCTGACATAATTGCGACAGCTCCGTTACCCGCACCGCCCCTTGTTTTTGCACATGGGCACAAATCATTTTGTAACGTTCTGCCTGCAGCATAATAGGGATCCGTTAAGTGTCATTTTACATGGTCTTATAATTAACGTTTCTACACGGAATTAAAGTGATTAATTTCAAGAAATATTCCATTGAAAAAGCCCGCGAACAATTGAACGATATTCATCACAATAAACAATGAAATAACAGCAACCAGTCAACATGTAAGGTGATAAAACTCACAAAATACGCTTGTTTTGCACGCCTGCCGTAACCTGAAAACACTCAAACAAACATAAATGGTCATCTTATGATTGACCAAATATGCCCGAATGTGACCGAGTATGACTTTTTCTTGCCATGACGCGCCTGACTACATTTTACATCCTATTTATTCGGCGTAATTTAAATAAAAACGCGGCACATATTCTCTGTTATCCGCCGTTAAGTCATTAATGCTGTTAAATAACATTCATCCTTTATTCTGGAGTCAACAATGAATACGTTAAAACAACACGTTCTGGAGGCGAATTTATCCCTGCCTGTGCATAAACTGGTGACCTTTACCTGGGGTAATGTCAGCGGTATCGATCGTGAAAAAGGTATTATGGTCATCAAACCTTCCGGAGTGGAATATAACCATATGGGTCTGGAAGATATGGTGGTGGTGGATGTACAAAGCGGCAACGTTATTGAGGGAAATAAAAAGCCATCATCAGATACCGACACGCATTTAGCGCTCTATCGTGCTTTCCCGACGATTGGCGGCATCGTACATACGCATTCCCGACACGCCACTATCTGGTCGCAAGCCGGAAAAGACTTAATGGCTTTAGGCACCACGCATGCGGATTATTTTTACGGAACCATTCCTTGCACGCGCCCGATGCATGACGACGAAATTAATGGCCGCTATGAATATGAAACTGGCAGCGTGATTATCGAAACCTTTGCGCAGCGCGGGCTCTCACCGGAACAGATCCCGGCGGTACTGGTCAACAGCCATGGGCCTTTCGCCTGGGGTTCTGATCCTGCTAACGCCGTGCATAACGCCGTGGTACTGGAAGAAATCGCTTATATGAATTTGTTTACTCAGCAGTTACAACCTCAAATTCCCGCCATGCAACCCACGCTGCTGGATAAACATTTCCTGAGAAAACACGGCGCGAATGCTTATTACGGACAGTAATCTTCGCGTGATGGCATAAAAAAGCCTGGCATCTCGCCAGGCCAGATAAGCCAGAATACCCGTTATGCCAGACGCGCCTTCGCGTAGCTGATCGCTTGTGCAATCTGCTGCGGAGACACCCCGCCCTTCGCGGCACGTTTGTCCAGACACGACTGCAGAGAGAGGATCGGGTATACGTCATCGCCAATGACGCTACTGAATTTCTGCAGATCGGCGAGCGGCAGGTCTTCCAGCGGTTTCCCCTGACGAATCGCCTCAACAACCGTTTCACCGACGATGTGGTGCGCTTCACGGAACGGCACGCCTTTCGCGACCAGATAATCCGCCAGTTCAGTGGCGTTAGCGTATCCTTGCTGCGCCGCTTCCTGGCAACGCGGACGTTTCACCTGAATGCCGTCCAGCACCAGCGCAGCCATATGCAGGCAGTCCAGCCAGGTGTCGAGCGCGTCGAACAAGCCTTCTTTGTCTTCCTGCATATCTTTGTTGTAGGCCAGTGGAAGTCCTTTCAGCGTCATCATCATGCCCGTCAATGCGCCCTGCACACGGCCACATTTACCGCGAATCAGCTCCAGCGCGTCCGGGTTTTTCTTCTGCGGCATCAATGAAGAACCGGAGGTCACGCGATCGGAAAGCTCAACAAAGCCCGCTTCACCGGTGTTAAAGAAAATCAGATCTTCGGCAAAACGCGACAGGTGCACCATACCGATAGAGGCGTCGGACAGCAGTTCCAGCACGTGGTCACGATCGGATACGCTGTCCAGACTGTTACGCGTGGCCGAGGCAAATCCCAGCCAGCCCGCCAGCTGTTCACGATCGATTTCATAGGCGGTCCCGGCCAGCGCGCCACAGCCTAATGGGCTAACGTCCAGACGCTTTAACGCGTCCTGCAGACGGCTTTCATCACGTGCCAGCATTTCGACATACGCCAGGCACCAGTGCGCAAACGTCACCGGCTGCGCACGTTGCAGGTGGGTATACCCCGGCATCACCGCATCCTGGTTATTTTCCGCCGTCTCGACCAGTGCGCTCTGCAACTGACGATTGGCGGTAAGCAGTTCGGTCACCGTCTCTTTGCACCACAGTTTCAAATCGGTAGCGACCTGGTCATTACGGCTACGCCCGGTATGCAGCTTTTTACCTAACTGACCGACTTTGTCGATCAGTTTGCCTTCCACCCAGCTGTGAATATCTTCGGCATCACTTTCGAGGATCTGTTGCGGATTAGCGCGAACCTCTTCCAGCAGTACGTTCAACGCCTCTTCGAGCTGAAGTTGTTCGTCAGCGGTCAACACGCCAACGGTAACCAACGCTTTGGACCAGGCCACAGAGCCAACAATATCCTGCTCCGCCAGGCGGTAATCAAAGCGCAACGAATCGTTGAACTGTTTGAACCGCTGATCTGCTGCCTGAGTAAAACGCCCACCCCAAAGTGCCATAACGAATTTCCTTAATTTGATATTTTTGCCCGGTGGCGCTGCGCTTACCGGGCCTACAAAACCCATGCAGGCCGGATAAGGCGAAGCCGCCATCCGGCACATTAATAGTTAAGCCAGAATACGTGTACCGATCGGCGTACCGTTGAACAGCGCCGGGAGTTGCTCGGCATGACGCCAGGAGGCGATATCCACCGGACGACCCAGCGTGCGTGCAGCATCCAGCGCGGCATTGACCTTCACAATCATGCCATCGGTAATAATACCCTGGTCGATCAGCTGTTCCGCTTTCGCGGCGGTCATTTCAGCAATGCGCTGACCTTTACCGTCGAGAATACCACTCACGTCGGAAAGCAGGATCAGATCCGCGCCCAGCGTCGCCGCCAGCGCTGTCGCCGCCTGGTCCGCGTTCACGTTCATCAACTGCCCTTCTTCCGTCACCCCAATCGAGCTGACGACTGGCAGAAAACCATTTTCCAGCAGCGTGTTAATCAGCGTAGGTGAACCCGGCTGCGCCAGTCCAACATGGCCAAGCTCTTCGTCGAGCTGGGTCACTTTTACGCTATCGCCATCGCCAAGATACAGGCCTACGGAGGCGATGTGGTGTTTCTTCGCCCATGCCAGCAGCGTTTTGTTCGCCGTTCCCGCCAGCGCACCGGTGATGATGTCGATCTGGTCAGCAGGCGTCACACGCAGGCCGTTTTTCTTTTTCACCGGCAGGTTGAGCCCTTTCATCAACTCATCAACGACACAACCGCCGCCATGGACAATGACCAGCGGACGCTGATGCGACTCGCGATAGTTCACCAGCGCAGTAAAAAGACGCTCCAGCGCCTCTTCGCTATCCAGTAATACGCCACCCAGCTTGATAATTAATGGACTCATCATTGCACCCTTAAATAAGAGACTGCGTTTCAGCAAAGCCGAAACGGATATTGGCACACTGCACTGCCTGTGCGGCGGCGCCTTTCAACAAATTATCTTCGGTTGCCACCACGATCACATGTTCACCCTGCACGGCAAAACCGATATCGCAGAACGGCAGCCCAACGACATTCTTCAGCGCCGGAACGCCTTTGTCATACAGACGCACCAGCGGTTTATCCGCATACGCCTGCTGTAATACCTGCGCGACCTGCGCAGCGGTCACGCCCGGCTGCAGTCGACAAGTGATCGTTTCCAGGATCCCGCGCGGGAAATTGCCCAGATGCGGGGTGAAAATCACGTCCGTTCCCAGATGGGTGGCGATCTCCGGCTGATGACGATGGGTAAACACGCCATACGGTTGCAGGCTCACTTCGCAGAAGCTGTTAGACAACGCCGCTTTACGTCCCGCTCCGCTCACCCCGCTGGTCGCGTTAATCACCGGCCATTGCGTCAAATCCAGCAGTCCGGCATCAATCAGGGGTTTCAAAGAAAGTTGCGCCGCCGTGGGATAGCACCCTGGCACCGCAATCAGATTCGCCTCTTTCAGTTTGTCGGCGCTCCACTCCGCCAGACCGTAGACCGCCTGCTCAAGCAGGTTGGGATACTGATGGGTGAAGCCATAGTATTTTTCATAGAAGCCGGCATCGTTCACGCGGAAGGCACCGGAAAGGTCGAAGACCACGCAACCGGCAGCCAGAAATTGCGGCGCCAGGTCATGGCTGACTTCGTGGGCGGTGGCTAAAAACACC
>NZ_JBFWLF010000155.1:0-10690 GCF_050252275.1 Citrobacter sp.
GCCCGTGGCGACTGCTGTTTAACCGCGCCAGCGTATGATCCGGGCTGTTAAATGCCTCGGTTTCAATGGCGAAGCTTTTTTTATACTGCTTATCATTTTCTGACGCAGACCGGTTTATTTTCCGGTTTACTATTTTCATGTCAGTCATGATTAATCCTCAAATTTAAGACGTCGTTATCCCTGCATAAATGATTTATGCATAATTCATTTTTACGTTATTAAACGCTTATTACTTTAATTGCCTGGGAATATTCATCATTCCCTCCTTAGACAAATGATTGTCGGAGTAGAATAGCCGCGAGGTTAACTCCCCTCGACACACCAGCGGACTGACGTAATGTTTTCGTCCCCGCCAACTCTTGACATAATAAGGTCTCGCGCTTTGCGGCAGTCAGTATTACCCACCAGTTCGATGCGAATTTCTTTATGCCCTTGTTCTTTTGCTGCTGTTGACACCAGTCCCTGAAGGCTGAGCGTCATCTCTTTACTGATATTAAGCAATAGCTGACGAATCGCGTTTTCATATTCGCTTTGACAGACAATATTCAGAACGTAGCATTTCTCTTCTTCTGTCGCGCCGGGGATCTGATTAATTCTCTGCGCCGCTTCGCGCAGTAGAATATTGGCGCAGAGGATTATCAGCGTTGCCGCCGCCGCTTGCCAGAACTGGCCCAGTCCGCACAGCACGCCAATCGCCGCAGAGCACCACAAGGTTGCAGCGGTATTCAGGCCGCGCACGTTCATGCCTTCACGCATGATGACGCCGGCACCGAGAAAACCAATTCCGGAAACCACCTGCGCGGCAATACGTCCTGGGCTGTCCGGAGAGGTTGAAATGGAGCTCAGAATAAAAACCGCCGCGCCGGTGGCGACCAGCGCGTTAGTGCGCAGGCCGGCCATACGCTGACGCCACTGTCTTTCAGCGCCAATCAGCGCGCCCAATAGCATCGCAGCGAGTAAATTTGCGATATAAGGAAACATCAACATAGCTTCCTCCATTTATGTTGGAAGAATTAACTACGTGCTTTATTAAGCACACGACGAATTGTCGCCGGAAAGGCGATTAACATCGCGTTGACGGTGGAGGGAATAATGTATTTTTAAACATGAACATGACGATTATCCTCGCAGCCATGCTGCGTTATTCTTTATGGGATGCAATCGTCTGGATGAGGAGATTGCTGCCCGCCGGTAGGCAAGCAGCGCAGAAAAAATTACGTCAGCTTGCCTTTATGTTTAAATAAGGGTGACTGTCCAACATATTTCTCCTGTGTGAATTTGTGCTCATTATAATCATTCAATTATTCGAGTAAAGTTAAAATCTCGCTTTAGTGACGATTTGTTTAGAATGACCTTAATGCGCAAAGCCCACCCCGGCGTGAACCGGGGTTAATTCACTAATCAAAGACGTCATTAATTATCGACGTCACGATCGCCACAATCAGCACCTAATCCTGCCCTACCATGCACCAATCATAGCGGGATAGAACTAAGCAGCCTGAAGGCTGCAAATTTAAAATCTGCCGTCTCCCGGTCCTGTTGTTGCCATACACTACGCGGGATACGTATGACCTGACTACTTTTCTACAGACTGAAAATCGGTATGGCTCAGAATGACGTCGCTTCGCTCACCAGGCGATTCCAGGACATATCCGTCAGGGATTCGACGGTCCGCTGAATCTGCCGCCCGGGTCGATGCCCGGTAAGCGTAGCGCCATCGGGCAACATGACGGTGTTACTGATTTTCGATCAGTAACGCTTCCAGCAGGTCGAGATCGTGCAGCAGTTTTTGCAACGTTTCATTGCTGATTTCACGCGTGGCGCGCAGGTGATACAGCTCCGCCCGCTCTGAACGCAGCGCCGCGAGACGGAAGCGGCGTTCCAGATTCTCTTCCTGGAGCGAACTCTCAACATCGTTACGCCCGTCGGCACGACGCCGCAGGTTACCGATGACGCGGGAACTCACCTCGGTCAGCAGCTGATTATCAATGTTCTCTTCGGTATCCGCCGCCAGACGCTCTTCCATCTTCTGAATGGCGACAATCGCCACCTCCGCCGTCGCCGCGCGGGCAATCCGCTCCTCTTTCAGTTGCTGAGAATGATCGGCCACTTCCAGATGTTGCAGCAGAATCGGCAGCATAATCACGCCGACAAACAGCGAGAACAGAATCACGCCAGCGGCCAGGAAGACCAGTTCGTAGCGCGCCGGGAAGACGTTGCCATCTGGCAGCAGCAGCGGGATAGACAGGACACCTGCGAGGGTGATAGCCCCGCGAACGCCCGCAAAGGAGGCGATCAAAATTTCCCGTGTCGTCCAGGAGCCAAACTCCATCGGTTTCTTTTTCAGGAAACGCATGCTGAAGTTTTTCATCGTCCACAGCCAGCCGAAACGCACCAGCATCAGCGCCACATAAATCAGAATGATATCGGTAAATAGCATCCAGATTTCCACGTTCGGATCGGCCTCCGCTGCCACCAGCGACGATTCGAGAATGCCCGGCAGTTGCAGGCCCAACAGCAAAAAGACCATGCCGTTAAACACAAACTCAAGCATCGCCCAGGTGCTGTTGGCGCGCAGACGCATCGCCAGCGGCGCACGGCGCATCACCCCGGAGCGGGTGATGGTCATCCCGGCAGCGACCGCCGCGAGGATCCCGGAGACGCCGATATGTTCTGCGATCAGGTACGATGCGAACGGCAGCAGGAACAGCAGGACGATTTGCGTCGCTGGCTCATCGCCGCCCCAGCGGCTGAGAAAGCGCAGCGAGCGACCGTACAGCCAACTGACCACAAAGCCCGCGAGGATACCGCCGATCGCCACCTTAAAGAACTCCACCGTCGCGCCGCCGACGGTAAACACCATCGTGCCCATCGCCACCGCAACGGCAAATTTCAAAGATACCAGACCGGAGGCGTCATTCATCAGCGCCTCACCTTGCAGGATGCCCATGATTTTCTTCGGGATCCGCCCTTCACCGACAATACCGGAAAGCGCAACCGCATCGGTTGGCGACAGCACGGCAGCCAGCGCAAAGGCCGGAATCAACGGAATGCCCGGCACCAGCCAGTAAATCAGAAAACCAATCCCGACCACGGTGACCAGCACCAGCGCCAGCGCCAGACCGAAAATCTCTCGCCCATGTTCAAGAAATTCTCGCGTTGGCGTCTTCCAGCCATCCGCAAACAGCAGCGGCGGGATAAACAGGACCAGAAACAGTTCGGGGTCAAATTCTACGTGCAGACCAAACGTGGGCCACGCCAACAGCGCGCCAATAGCAATCTGCATGAGGGGTAAGGGGAGCTGGAAGGGCAATACGCGCGTAAATACCCCGGACAGCGAGACCACAAGGGTCATGATGAGTATTGTGAAGAAGATTTCCATGCGTTCCCTGTTTGCGATGTTTCTTATGTGTTTGAGAGGCGTCGTGCCTCAATTTTACCTTTCTCAGAGTATCGCAAAAGACAACGAGTGTGTGCTGAAAATAAAAACGGGCGGCAAACGCCACCCGTTTTTCGGAATCACTTTCGGAATCAAATGGCCCAGCCACCGGCATAGAACGCCACCAGCGCCACGGCGATCACTACGGTGCCGATGTTCAGCTTGCGCCATTCACCCGACACCACACGGCCAATCACCAGCGTGGCAAAACCAATCATGATGCCGGTCACGATGTTACAAGTCAGTACAATGAATACCGCCGTCACCAGACCCGCCATCGCATCGACAAAGTCAGCGAAATCGATTTTCGCCACGTTGCTCAGCATCAGCAGACCGACGTACATCAGCGCAGGCGCAGTGGCATACACCGGAACGAGGTAAGAAAGCGGGGAAAGGAACAGGATCAGCAGGAACAGCACGCCAACGGTAATGGCGGTCAGGCCAGTTTTACCCCCCGCCGCCGTACCGGCTGCCGACTCAATGTAGACTGCTGCCGGCGCCGCACCCACCAGACCGGAGAACACGCTGCTCAGGGAGTCTGTGGTCAGTGCTTTACCGCCGTCAATAATCTGCCCGTCTTTATCCAGCAGATTCGCCTGACCCGCCACGGCACGGATGGTGCCGGTGGCATCAAACACAGCGGTCATTACCAGCGCCAGAACGCTTGGCAGAACAACCGGGTTCAGCGCGCCCATGATATCCAGGCTGCCAATCAGTGATTTACCGGTTTCATCGCTCAGCGACGGCATGGCAAAAATTCCGGAGAATTTCACCGCCGGATCGAAAATCAGACCAACGACAGAAATGCCGATAATAGTCAGCAGAATACCGCCCGGCACTTTCAGTTTCTCCAGACCGATAATTACCGCCAGACCCACCAGCGACATAATCACCGGGAAGGTAGCGAAGTGACCAAGCGCTACGGGCAGACCATCCAGCGGGTTCTTGATAACCAGACCCACGCCGTTCGCCGCAATCAGCAGTAAAAACAGACCGATACCGATGCCGGTACCGTGCGCGATGCCCTGCGGCAAATTGCGCAGGATCCAGCTACGAATCCCGGTGGCGGAGATAATGGTAAACAGCACCCCCATCAGGAATACCGCACCCAGTGCGACCGGAACGCTAATCTGCTGGCCCAGTACCAGACTGAACGCGGTGAAGGCGGTCAGCGAGATGGCGCAACCAATCGCCAGCGGCAGGTTGGCCCACAACCCCATGACGATAGAGCCCAGACCGGCTACCAGACAGGTCGCGACGAACACCGCCGCGGGCGGGAATCCGGCTTTACCCAGCATGCCAGGCACGACGATAACGGAGTACACCATCGCCAGAAACGTTGTTAAACCTGCCACCACTTCCTGACGGACAGTGCTTCCACGTTGTGAAATTTTAAACCAGGCGTCGAGCGAACCGCCGGTACGCGCTGAAGGCGTAGACATAGAAAACATCCCCTGAGAGTTTATTATTCGTTCTTATGCGTGGTGGACAATCCACTGCCAGCGCAACGTCAACTCCCTGTGCTCTGATCGCGACAAAGAGGGGTGTCGCAAAAAGCAAACGTTTAGCTCCGCGCATAAAAAAACGGGTTGTAAAAAAAGCAAACGATTATCCAGCGATCATACGAGGATTTTCAACTGAACTTTGCCGCTTTTTACTCATTTCTTGCACTAACGCTGAAGAAATCACCAACTAATGCGCAAACGTTATCGTCAATGCGCAATCCGGCAACATAGTTAGCCGGATCGCGTCGCAAATGCAGGAGGCAAGACGGTTAAAAAACCGCCATCAACCACCGGGAATGGCAAAAGGTCCTCCCTGCTGAATGGCACGTTGCCAGGCAGGACGCATTTCCACGCGTTTTTTCCACGCGCTGATATGGGGAAGATCGGCAATACCACCGCGCGCCAGTAGCGCAAAAAGAGGAAAACTCATCTGGATATCCGCCATGCTGAGATGGCCTCCGGCAAACCACGGACGCTCAGCGAGGTGCGCGTCAATAAAGCGCGCGTGGGTTTCCAGTTGCGGATTGAGATACGCTTTTTGTACGCCCTGCCCCAGCGCGCCGCCCAGCGTGCGCAAACCAAACGGCACGGGTGGTTTCCCCAGACTGGTGAAGACCAGCTTCATTAACAGCAACGGCATCAGCGAACCCTCGGCGTAATGCAACCAGAAGCGATACTGGCGAACGGATTGTGCATCAGCCGGTTTAAACTTCCCTTCGCTGTCATAGGTGTCCTGCAAATAGTCGAGAATCGCCCCCGACTCCGCGAGGATCGCGCCGTTATCTTCCACTACGGGGGATTTCCCCAGCGGATGAATTTTCTTCAGTGCCGGCGGAGCGAGCATGTTCTTTTCACGCTGGTAACGCACAATCTGGTAAGGCAGCGATAGCTCCTCCAGCGCCCAGAGAATGCGCTGTGAGCGGGACTGGTTCAAATGATGCACCGTCAGCATGATGTTCTCCCGTCATTTCCTCTTACTCACTCTAGTAAATTATGGGAGATGGCGAAAAAAATTCGCCTAAAAAGTCGCCAGATACACTGGCAAACGGGATAACGCGGCTTACACTTACAGTATCAACACAAACCGGAACCTCCACCACGTGCTCGAATGAGGGGTGTTGACGTCGGGGGAAACCCTCCCGTGAACCAGCGGGATAGAGAGAAAGACAAAGACCGGAAAACAAACTAAAGCGCCCTTGCGGCGCTTTAGTTTTGTTCATCTTCCAGCAGACGCGCGCCCGTACCCTCTTCGCCCAGCCGATCTCCGGGGTTACGTAACGGACAGTCTTTGCGAGACAAGCAGCCACAGCCGATGCAACCATCCAGCTCATCACGCAGCGCCACCAGCGTATGAATGCGACGGTCCAGCTCTTCGCGCCATTGCGAGGAGAGTTGCTTCCACTCTTTAGCGCTGAGGGTATGACCTTCCGGCAGCACGCCCAGCGCTTCACTGATAGTCGCCAGTGGGATACCGATCCGCTGAGCAATCTTGATAATCGCGACATAACGCAACACGTCACGCCGGTATCTGCGCTGATTGCCGCTATTGCGGATACTGCTGATTAGCCCCTTGCTTTCATAGAAATGCAATGCGGACACCGCCACGCCGCTACGCTTTGCCACTTCGCCCGGCGTGAGCATCGCTTTTATACGGGGTAATTTCTTTTCCATAAATCGCTTTACCTCAAGTTAACTTGAGGAATTATACTCGCCCGCAGACAAATAGACGAATCGAACACTGAGAAGGAGGCAGCAATATGTCCCATCAGCAAATTATTCAGACCCTTATTGAATGGATTGATGAACATATCGACCAACCGCTGAACATTGATGTGGTCGCGAAAAAATCAGGTTATTCAAAGTGGTATTTACAGAGGATGTTCCGCACAGTAATGCGCCAGACGTTGGGTGACTATATCCGTCAGCGCCGACTGCTGTTGGCCGCCGTTGAACTGCGCAACACCGAGCGACCGATATTCGATATTGCGATGGATTTAGGTTATGTGTCGCAACAGACATTTTCCCGCGTGTTTCGCCGGGAATTTGATCGCACCCCCAGCGACTACCGCCACCGCCTGTAGTATTACTGCCCGCGCTGCATCAGGAGTGCGGGCGGTTGTTGCAGCCAGTGAATGAAGTCCTGCGGCGGCAGCGCCTTCGCAAAGTGCCACCCCTGACAGTACTGCACCCCGCGTTTAAGCAGCCAGCTCACCTGATCCGCCGTCTCCACGCCTTCTGCGATGGTTTTCAGACGCAGGCTTTGCGCCATCTCAATGATATGTTCCGCAATCAGATGGCTGGTACTGTTGGTGGTCAGCGTATCGATAAAGGACTTGTCGATCTTAAGAATATCAACGTTCAGGGAATAGAGGTTGTGCAGGTTAGAGTAGCCGGTGCCGAAATCATCAATCGCCACTTCATAGCCTGCCTGACGAAATGCCTGGATCACCGGCGTGGTTTTCGGCACATCGATAAATCCTCGCTCGGTCACTTCGACTTTTATTTGTTGCGCAAGCACGCCATGTTCGCGCGCTTTATCCGCGATCATGGCAATCAATCGTGAAGAGTGGAAATCCGATGCGGAAAGGTTGATAGAGATATACAACTCTGGATTTGCAGCCAGAAACGTCCCCATATCACTGAACACTTCTTCCACCACGTAGTCGGTAATCTGCGCGATCATCCCCTCTTTTTCCGCCAGCGGGATAAACTCCGCCGGACTCATCACCTGATCTTTACAACCCGGCCAGCGCAGCAGCGCTTCCGCCCCCACGCATTTCTCGTTTTTGATATCAATGATCGGCTGATAGTGCAGGCAAAGCTGACGCTGTTTAAGCGCGCGCTGGAGCATGCGCCGCGGCGAGTAGTATTGCCGACGCGCCCGAGACCAAAACATTAATAGCAAAATGCTGCTGATGAACGCCAACGGAAGCGCGATCAGCAATTGCTGATACAGATTCTGATAAAACCGCTGCATCGAGGTCGACACAATGACCGCAATGGGGCGTTTATCCGATTGGACGACGGTATAAAAACGGTCGTCCTGCTGGAAGACAGACTGATTACGCTGGACCAGTGGCAACAGTTGAGCCGCCCAGGCCTGTTCGCTAAGGGAGAAAAAGGTGTTGGTTACCGTGTCATAGACCCCCCAGGCCAGCTCGGGGTCTTCGGACATCACTTCGCTATATGATAATGGATTGATCACGGCAACATAGTTTCCGCGTTGCATATACGTCATTTTATAACCGGTGAAAAAAGGCGTATCGCGAAAGTAATAAATAGCGATATTGGGTTTTCGTTTATAGTTTGCCGTTGGCATAATATAGGGCGCTGACGGTGCCATTACCGTTGAGCATAAAAAACGATCGCCTTGCGCATAAATTAACTCGTTGATATACAGGCGCCCTCGGATAATATTCAACATTCGTTGTTGATGCGCTGGCGTACACGCTTGTCCCTGATACTGTTCAGCGGCATCGCGGGCTAAGTCTGCCTGTAAAACGACCAGTTCTGTTTTATCTAAAGCCAGATGAGCAAAAATGCTCAGTTGCTTACTGGTTTGGGACGTTGCTTGCAGGTGGGCAAACCATAGCGCCAGCATCACGGGGAGCAAAACCACCATGATTATCCCGAGGAACCTCAGCACCTTGCGTCGCACCCGATGATTCATTTCAGCCCTATATCCCTGCATTTCATATGCCTGTTATCATCAAGACAGGATGCTAAATTACACAGGTGGTTACGTTGCATGAATCTATCAATATTAGCAACAGACTTTTATTAGCAAAAGTCTGATATTGCAGGATGGTGATAATATTCGACCATAAAGCAAACCCGCAGTGACGATTAATTTTATTAAGGGTAATCCATTCTGCGAAAGGAGTCGTGTTTTATGAAAGTTTTGTTGGCTCATTCGCAAAATGAAATTAAGTTAAATTTCTTCGTCTGCTTATTTTTTGACAATACAAACAAGGTAAAGCCATTGCCTCTTTATTACGTCGCGCTTTTCGGTTGCACCACGGTGAAAGTGTGTCGATCATTGAATCAATAACCATGTTTTTATTAAGGTTATAAAGCAGGCAAAAAAGAAGTCGACAGGCTGGCGAACGGTCGCCTAACCGTGATATAGTTCACAAATATTATGAAACAAAAACAATGTTTCATTCGGTGTTGATGTGAATGCCCATCGATAGCCAGAGTGCGCCACGCCTCCCGTGAAAACGCCGCGCTGTCCAGGGCACCTGCTATTCTCAGAGGAAATCTTTCATGGCTACCCTAACCACTGGCGTGGTTCTTCTCCGCTGGCAGCTGCTGAGCGCTGTGCTCATGTTTCTCGCCAGCACATTGAATATTCGTTTTCGTCGCTCAGATTACATTGGTCTGGCAGTGATCAGCAGTGGGCTCGGGGTTGTCGCCGCCTGTTGGTTTGCGACGGGATTACTCGGCATCACCCTGATGGATCTCTCCGCCATCTGGAACAACATTGAATCCGTGATGGTTGAAGTAATGAGCCAGACGCCGCCGGAATGGCCGATGGTATTGACCTGATTTCACCTAAGCCTCCCTGACGGAGGCTTTTTTATTGTTTCCAGATAATCCCGTCGGTGTTTGTTGTGGACACACTCGATTCCCCTTCGATTTCAGCAAGCCCGCCTCGATTATTCGCTTATATGGCGCGGCCCGTTTATTCGGCAGGCTGCGCTTTATAATATATTTCCCCGTTGTCTCTGATTTCCCTAATGTCATTATTTTTCAGGATTTAAAAGTTATGTAAGGAAGACTGTTTTTATTATTCTCACCCCAGATATTTTACAAAGAAATAGGTTGAAATACCGCTAATTGCCGCCACAGCGATTGCAAACATAAACAATAAAATCAATCTCTTGGCATTGTATATTCCAAACATAAACACCTCCTTTCCTAAATTCACACTTCCATTTACCCTCATAAAAAACAAGGGAAAATATCATCTTCACTCAAAGATAAAATAATATTTACCGAAACACCATTGATTAATATCAAACATCTGAAGGCATTATTCAAATAGTATGCGCGTGTTTCAAAATATTAAAATTTTATTCTTTGAGGAAATTTACTTTGACCAGAATGCCGAACAGCAATCGTCTCCATTCTGCGCCATGCGCTGGAAAAAAGCCGTACCAGCTAACCGTTGAGGAGGTTCTGAAAAATCAGCAGAGCCAACCTTCCGGGCTGACTCACAATGAGGCCAGCGCACGTCTTGCCAGAGATGGCCTTAACGCACTACCGGAAAAAGCGGGTAAACCCGCCTGGCTACGCTTTCTGGCCCATTTTCACGATGTTCTGATCTACGTCCTGATCGCCGCAGCGGCCCTCACCGCCGTAATGGAGCACTGGGTGGATACAGCCGTCATCCTCGGCGTCGCGGTGATCAATGCCCTGATTGGCCATATTCAGGAAAACAACGCGGAAAAATCGCTGAAAAGCATCCGCAATATGCTCTCCGCATCCGCTGTCGTGGTCCGTAACGGACAACATGAGACGGTCGCGACGACCGATCTGGTTGTCGGCGATATCGTGGTACTGCGTGCGGGTGACCGTATTCCCGCCGATCTTCGTGTCATGGAAGCCCATAACCTGCGGGTTGAAGAGGCTATCCTGACCGGTGAATCCACCGTTGTGGACAAAACGGCAGAGGCGCTGAGTGGCGAACTGCCGCTGGGCGATCGCAAAAACCTGCTGTTCTCTGGCACCACCATCAGCGCCG
>NZ_JBFWLF010000156.1:0-10609 GCF_050252275.1 Citrobacter sp.
CAACCGGCTCACGGGCCGTTTTACACTCGCGACAGAACGCTTGCCATCCCTGAAAATCCACCTGAGACGCGGTGTTTCCCCTTAGCCAAAGATTGTTTTGCATCCAGCCGTTTATTTTGGCAACTGTCAGCAGCAGCGAGTGATTGTGCGTTCCCCACAAGGCCGAATCGCGCTGACGCTGGAAACGGGTCAACAGCCGTGGCTGGCGCTGTGGGGCGTAACGGGAAGCGATCTGCTGTGCATTGAGCCATTAGCCGGTACGACAGACGATCCCCGATTCTCGGGGCTGGTGGCGAACAAGCGGGGAATGCAGTCGCTGGCACCCGGAGAATGTCAGCTTTTTGAAACCCGTGTCTGTTTTGCTGTGGACGAGTGAAGAGGGGATTGCCAGAATACGGCAATAATTTTCGCGAAACGGCTGGACGTCATCATGAGTGTGAATCGGGACAATGTACGGGTCTATATCAGTAATGTCATGGGAGGACTGACACAGACCGATCGGCAGATTGCGCAGTTCATTCTCCAGCAACCCGCGCAGGTCGCCCAGATGCCTGTCAGTAAACTGGCGCAGGCAGTACAACTGAGTGAAGCCACCATTGTGCGTTTTTGTAAGAAAATCGGCTACACCGGCTTGCTGGAGCTCAAAAGCGCGCTGAAGCGGGAACTCCTTGAAGAGAGCGAACAGACGTTGCCGGTTTCTCCGGATATCTTTCTGGATGATTCGCGTAAAGATGTTGCGCAGAAGATAGCGATGACGGCGGAAACCACGCTGAAAGAAACCATTGATTTACTGGATATGCGGGTGGTGCATCCCGTCGTGCAACAACTTCTGACGGCTAACCGGGTATTATTTGTCGGCTTTGGCGCATCGGGGCTTGCCGCGATGGAGGCGCGTGACAAAATGAACCGGCAGGGTATCGACTCAGAAGCCTACACGGATCGTTTCACTATGACGTTAAAACTGGCGAATCTGAAGCCGCAGGATCTGGTGGTGGCTTTCTCGCATTCCGGAGAAACACCCGAGGTCGTCAATGCCTTTGCACTTGCAAAAAAGGCTGGCGCGCAGTGTCTGGCGATTACTCATCGTCCCCATTCACCACTGACTGAAATGGCCGATCGTTATTTGCTGACTTGCGGGAGCGCCGGACCGTATCAGGGCGATTCCATAGCGACGCGCATCTCGCAACTGTTCATCATTGAGTTTCTGTGCACGGAAATTACGCGACACAACTTTAAAGACAGTGCATCGACGGGATTATCGATCAAAGAATTACTGATCAAAGAAAGAATTAAACGTGAGGCAAACGTACAGATGAAACGGTCAGTCGTTAAACGGACGCATAAGTAATGACTGGCAGGGAAACAGCCTGCCGGGTGCGAAAGCACGACCTTTAGCATCCTTTTTGCATAGATTCTGAGCAAAGACGCCGGAATTCGGACACTCTCTCTTACCACTTCATGGAATGAGCGCTACCATAGCCCGATTGCAATGACAGGAGATGTCCATGAGCGAGCATGCTATTCGTTTAACACAGTACAGCCACGGAGCGGGTTGCGGTTGTAAAATTTCCCCGAAAGTGCTGGAAACCATCCTGCACAGCGAGCAGGCGAAGTTTGTCGACCCGAACCTGCTTGTGGGAAATGAAACCCGTGACGACGCGGCGGTGTACGATCTGGGCAATGGTACCAGCGTCATCAGTACCACCGACTTCTTTATGCCGATTGTCGATAATCCGTTTGATTTTGGCCGCATTGCGGCGACCAACGCCATCAGCGATATTTTCGCGATGGGCGGCAAACCGATTATGGCGATCGCGATCCTGGGCTGGCCTATCAGCAAGCTGTCGCCGGAAATCGCCCGTGAGGTGACTGAAGGCGGACGCTTTGCCTGTCGTCAGGCGGGCATTGCGCTGGCGGGCGGCCACTCGATTGACGCGCCGGAGCCGATCTTCGGTCTGGCCGTCACCGGCATTGTTCCCACTGAGCGGGTGAAGAAAAACAGCACCGCCGAGGCCGGTTGCAAACTGTTCCTGACCAAACCGCTAGGCATTGGCGTGTTGACTACCGCAGAGAAAAAGTCGCTGCTAAAACCTGAACATCAGGGGCTGGCGACGGAAGTCATGTGTCGCATGAACATTGCCGGAGCGTCATTTGCCAACATTGACGGCGTGAAAGCGATGACCGATGTCACCGGCTTTGGTCTGCTGGGCCACCTCAGCGAGATGTGCCAGGGGGCAGGCGTCCAGGCGCAGATCCGCTATCAGGACATCCCTAAACTGCCGGGCGTCGAAGAGTACATCCACCTGGGGGCTGTGCCGGGTGGCACCGAGCGTAACTTTGCCAGCTACGGCCACCTGATGGGGGAAATGCCGCAGGCGGTGCGCTCCCTGCTGTGCGATCCGCAAACCTCCGGCGGTCTGCTGCTGGCGGTAACGCCAGAGGCCGAAGAAGAAGTGAAAGCCACCGCCGCCGAGTTTGGCATTGACCTGACGGCGATCGGTGAACTGGTTGAAGCCCGTGGCGGTCGCGCCATGGTTGAGATCCGTTAACCCAATGCGGTTGTTTATTGCCGAAAAGCCGAGTCTGGCGCGCGCCATTGCTGATGTGTTGCCTAAACCGCACCGTAAGGGCGATGGCTTTATTGAATGCGGTAACGGCCAGGTGGTGACCTGGTGTATTGGTCACCTGCTGGAACAGGCGCAGCCTGATGTCTATGACAGTCGTTATGCGCGCTGGAACCTTGCCGATCTGCCGATCGTGCCGGAAAAGTGGCAATTGCAGCCGCGTCCTTCCGTGACCAAACAGCTCAACGTGATTAAGCGTTTTCTGCATGAGGCCAGTGAGGTAATCCATGCGGGAGACCCGGATCGCGAGGGGCAACTGCTGGTGGACGAGGTGCTGGATTACCTGCAACTGGCGCCGGAAAAGCGTCAGCAGGTGCAGCGCTGTCTGATTAACGATCTCAACCCACAGGCCGTTGAACGTGCGATTGAACGTCTGCGCTCAAACAGCGAATTTGTGCCGTTATGCGTGTCGGCGCTGGCCCGTGCCCGCGCGGACTGGCTATACGGCATCAACATGACCCGTGCGTATACCATTCTCGGGCGTAACGCCGGTTATCAGGGGGTGCTCTCCGTCGGGCGCGTACAAACGCCGGTACTCGGGCTGGTTGTCCGACGCGATGAAGAGATCGAAAACTTCGTTGCCAAAGATTTTTTTGAAGTGAAAGCACATATCGTGACCCCTGCGGAGGAACGCTTCACCGCGATCTGGCAGCCGAGCGAAGCGTGCGAACCGTATCAGGACGAAGAGGGACGATTGTTACACCGTCCGCTGGCGGAGCATGTGGTCAACCGCATCAACGGCCAACCGGCGATAGTCACCAGCTATAACGATAAACGGGAATCAGAATCTGCGCCGTTGCCGTTCTCGCTGTCAGCTTTACAGATTGAAGCGGCGAAACGCTTTGGCCTGAGCGCGCAGAACGTGCTCGACATCTGCCAGAAGCTGTATGAAACCCACAAGCTGATTACCTATCCGCGTTCTGACTGTCGCTATCTGCCGGAAGAGCACTTCGCTGGACGGCATGCGGTAATGAACGCCATCGGCGTGCATGCGCCGGATCTGCTGCCGCAACCGGCGGTAAATCCCGATACCCGTAATCGCTGCTGGGATGATAAAAAGGTTGATGCTCACCACGCCATTATTCCTACTGCGCGCAGCAACAGTATCACTCTGACGGACAATGAAGCGAAGGTGTATAACCTGGTAGCCCGTCAATACCTGATGCAATTTTGCCCGGATGCGGTATTCCGTAAATGCGTGATTGAACTGGATATCGCGAAGGGTAAATTCGTCGCTAAGGCCCGATTCCTTGCCGAAGCGGGCTGGCGAACGCTGCTGGGCAGTAAAGAGCGGGATGAAGAGAACGACGGCACGCCGCTGCCGGTGGTGGCGAAAGACGATGAACTGCTGTGTGAAAAGGGCGAAGTGGTTGAACGTCAGACCCAGCCGCCACGCCATTTTACCGATGCCACGCTGCTGTCGGCGATGACCGGGATTGCGCGCTTCGTGCAGGATAAAGATCTGAAAAAGATCCTCCGTGCAACGGACGGGCTGGGCACCGAGGCCACCCGCGCCGGGATCATCGAACTGCTGTTTAAGCGCGGTTTTCTGGTCAAAAAAGGGCGCTATATCCACTCAACCGATGCCGGGAAAGCGCTGTTCCACTCGCTGCCGGAGATGGCGACCCGTCCGGACATGACTGCCCACTGGGAGTCAATTCTGACGCAAATCAGCGAAAAGCAGTGCCGCTATCAGGATTTCATGCAGCCGCTGGTGGGCACGCTGTATCAATTGATCGATCAGGCGCGCAGTACGCCGGTGCGTCGCTTCCGTGGCATTGTCGCGCCTGGTGGTGATGGTGGAGAGAAGAATAAGAGCGCGCCTCGTAAACGTGCGGCGAAAAAAAGCCCGCCATCAGCAGAGGCGGGCCTGTAATTCGGTTTGGGGGGACTTAAATCACACCCTGACCAAACATGGCGTCGGCAATCTTCACGAAGGCAGAGATGTTCGCCCCACGGACATAGTTGGTCTGTTTGCTTTCACCGCCGTACTCGACGCAGGCATGGTGAATATCCAGCATGATGTGGTGCAGACGGGCATCCACTTTCTCCGCCTTCCAGCTTAGACGCGCCGCGTTCTGTGCCATTTCCAGGCCGGAGGTGGCAACGCCACCGGCGTTCGCCGCTTTGCCCGGTGCAAACAGCACGCCGGCTTCGAGGAACAGATCGGTCGCTTCGATGGTGGTTGGCATGTTTGCCCCTTCCGCCACCGCTTTCACGCCGTTAGCAATCAGCACGCGAGCCGCTTCGACGTCGAGCTCGTTCTGTGTGGCACACGGCAGTGCGATATCGACCGGCACTGACCACGGCTGTTTGCCTTCCAGATAGGTCAGGCCAAACTCACGAGCGTAGTCCGCCACGCGACCGTCACGGCTGGCTTTAATTTCGCACAGACGCGCCAGTTTCTCTTTCGTAAAGCCACTTTCATCCACGACGGTGCCGCTGGAGTCGGAGGCCGTCACCACGCGAGCGCCAAATTCCATCGCTTTTTCAATGGCAAACTGCGCCACGTTACCGGAACCGGAAACCGCTACGCGCATCCCTTCAAAGCCCAGACCATGACGCTTGAGCATCGCTTCGGTGAAGTAGACCAGACCGTAACCGGTTGCTTCCGGACGGATCAGACTGCCGCCGAAGGAGAGCCCTTTGCCGGTAAACACGCAGGCGCTGTTGTTGGAGAGCTTACGCATCATCCCGGCCATAAAGCCCACTTCACGGCCACCCACGCCGATATCACCGGCAGGAACGTCAGTATCCGGACCCAAATGACGGTACAGTTCCGTCATCAGCGCCTGACAGAAACGCATCACTTCGCCTTCACTTTTGCCTTTCGGATCAAAATCGCTACCGCCTTTACCACCGCCCATCGGCAGGGTGGTCAGTGCGTTTTTAAAGGTTTGCTCAAAGCCGAGAAACTTCAGGATCGACAGGTTAACGGAAGGGTGGAAGCGCATCCCGCCTTTGTACGGGCCTATTGCCGAGTTGAACTGCACGCGCCAGGCGCGGTTAACCTGGACCTGATTACGATCGTCCAGCCACACGACACGGAACTGAATCACACGCTCTGGCTCAACCAACCGTTCCAGCAACGACATTTCACGATAGCGCGGGTTTTGCTCAATGAATGGCCACAGGGTGGTCATAACTTCACGGACGGCTTGCGCGAACTCGGTTTGATTCGGGTCGCGCTTTTGTACATGGTTGAGGAATGATTCCAGAGAGCATGTCTGATCCATAGATATAAAAACCTCTTATATTTAAATGTGGTTGTAATTGTGTTTTTTGTGGATATGTGTTTGCAGTTTTTGACTATAACATCAGGAATGTGACGGATAGCAAGAAAAAAATGCCGGTGCCAGACAAATTAATAACCAGACGGCTGTCATAACGAAAAACGATGACAGAAGAGAGTAAAGTTTCCCGCGCGGGTTACCGTTATACTAAGAACAGACCCGAAATAGTAAGGAAACCCTATGCGTTTTATCGCGATGGCGGCAGCGTTGATGACACTCTCTTTATCCAGCCTGGCGAACCAAAACCTTCGCCCGGATGTGCAGGTGAACGTGCCGCCGGAGGTCTTCAGTTCCGGTGGACAGCGCGCGCAGCCCTGTAATCAGTGCTGCATTTATCAGGATCAGAGTTATTCAGAAGGGGCGGTAATTAAAGCCGATGGCGTGCTGTTGCAGTGCCAGCGCGACGAGAAAACGCTCAGTACGAATCCGCTGGTCTGGCGTCGCGTAAAACCATAAAGGCGTTAAGTAGCGGAATATCAGCGGGGGCGAGCGAATAGTCCAGCGCGACGTGCGGCTCGCACCACACCAGTTGCTGATGCTCATGCGCCATCATTTCTCCGCTGAACGCCGGGACATGCCAGGCATGCAGATGAATCAACCGCCCGGAGACCTCACGCTGGTGGCTGGCAATATAGCGCCCCACCGTGGCCTCAATGCCTAACTCTTCGCGCAGTTCGCGGACCAGCGCCTGCGGCTGCGTTTCGCCCGCTTCCACTTTGCCCCCGGCAAATTCCCATAAACCTGCCTGATCCGCCTGCGGCGGGCGCTGGGCGAGCAAAATTTTGCCATCACGTTCAATAATCGCGGCAACAACGTCGAGAGTTTTCATCATATTCGTCAATGTTCAACAGCAGAAAGTGACATACTATCGTCATCTTTGATTGACCTGAAGTCCCAGGAGTCTGCCTTGAACGATCCGCAACCGTGGGTAACGCCGTTGACCCGTCTCCCCGCCAGTCTCAATCCTCTCGTGATGACGCAAAGAAAACATTACGGAGAGGTATTACATCCGACGCGCTGGTGGGGGCGGATGCCGTTTTTGTTCTGGCTGGTGGCGCTGTTTGTCGGGTTTCTTGAGCGTAAACGTGCGCGTCTGACGCCGGTGATGCGGGCATTATTGATGACGCGCGTGTCGCAGGTCTGCCACTGCGCATTCTGCGTGGATGCCAACAGCCTGCGACTGGCAGAGCGTAGCGGCGCGATGGACAAAGTGCTGGCCGTGGCGGACTGGCAGGCATCGTCGCTTTTTACACCAGAAGAGCGCGTTGCGCTGGCTTATGCTGACGCGGTGACCGCCACGCCACCGCGGGTAGATGATGCCCTGAAAGCACAAATGAAGCAGCATTTCAGCGATGACGTTATTAGCGAGATGACCGCGTTGTTGGCTTTTCAGAACCTCTCGGCGCGTTTTAATGCCGCGCTGGATATTCCTTCGCAAGGACTGTGCGACAGTCTCAAAGGAGCGCCGCGTGCTTGACCGGCATCTGCATCCACGGCTTAAACCGCTGCTTCACCGTTGCGCAGGCGTGCTCGACAGGCCGGGGGTTTCCCCGGACGGTCTGACGCTGGTTGGGTTTGGCCTCGGCGTACTGGCGTTGCCGTTTCTGGCGCTGGGCTGGTATCTGGCGGCGCTGGTGGCGATTGTCCTGAATCGTCTGCTGGACGGGCTTGACGGCGCGCTGGCGCGACGCCGGGGGCTTACCGATGCGGGCGGCTTTCTTGATATTGCGCTTGATTTTCTGTTTTACGCGCTGGTGCCGTTCGGCTTCATTCTGGCCGACCCACAGCAGAATGCGCTGGCGGGGGGCTGGCTGTTGTTTGCGTTTATCGGCACCGGCAGCAGTTTTCTCGCCTTTGCTGCGCTGGCCGCGAAGCACAATATCGACAACCCCGGCTATGCGCATAAATCGTTTTATTATCTGGGGGGATTGACCGAGGGAACGGAAACGATCCTGGTGTTTGTACTGGCGTGTCTTTTCCCGGAGAAGTTTGCCGTGCTGGCGTGGATCTTCGGCACACTGTGCTGGATGACGACGTTGACCCGCGTCTGGAGTGGTTATCTGACGCTGAAGGGGTTACAACAGTGAACGCCGGATGGCGCGCAAGCGCCGCCATCCGGCAATCCATTACAGACTGCTGTCCGGGCCGCGCTCACCTGCGGAGACCGGGTTTTTCGGGTCTTTGCTCCATTCGTACCATCCGCCGTCATAAACCGAGACGTTTTTCCAGCCCATCGCCCGGGCGTACATAAACGTCTCTGACGCGCGCCAGCCGGTGCCACAGTAAAAGGCGACCTGCTGATCCGGCAGAATGTGCCACTGCTTCCACATGCTGGCGATGTCATCTGCGCTGCGCATGGTGCCGTCCGGGTTATGGAAATCTTCCATATGCGTCGAGTCGCTACCGGCATGTCCCCAGCGCGCCCCGGCAATTTCACCTTTTGGCTTGATATAGCTGTAGCCGCTGGTGGTGCCGATAAATTCTGGCCAGGAGCGAATACTGACCAGCGACGCATCCTGACGGTGCAACAGTCCGCGCGCCTGTTCCATATTAAGCATCAGCTGGGGTTGCGCCGGAATGGTCACGCCAAAATCGGGCTCCGGTTTAACTTTCGCAGGCGTGCCGCGCTCGACCGGCAGCCCGGCGTCGGACCAGGTCTGCCAGCCGCCATCGAGCAGACGCACGTCTTTCACTCCGGCATACAGCATGATCTGCGCCACCCGCGCGGCCGCGTAAACATCGCGTCCGTACAGGATCACCGTCGTGTCATGACGGATACCGTGTTTCGCCAGCATCGCTTTAAGAGTGTCATCAGGCACTTTGTTCCACAGCGGTTCACTTTCCACCTCGTTGGTGTCGATGTAATCCGCGCCTGGAATATGGCTGAGCAGATAAAACTTCGGCGCGCCCCAGGCGGCTTCTATCACTTTCCAGTCGCCGGCCGGTTTCGCGGTAACCGCTTTACCCTGTTGCAGGTCATGCAGCCACTGCGGATAAACCAGTTGCTCGAAATGCGGCAGTCGTTGCAGACGCGCCGGATCCTGCAACGCGTCGCTCAGCGTGGCAACCTGTTGCAGTCCTGCCTTTTTCAGCCGGTTTTTCACCGCCTGCACGTCGCTGTCGTTGCCGTACAGCGCGACAGGGGCGTCGGCCTTCAGTTGATGCTGTTGAATCCAGGTCGCGAGTTGTTCGTCGCTCATGGTATCAAGCCAGCGGGCAGAGAGGTTGAGGGCGGAAGGTTCGTGTCCGGACGGACCGTTTAGTGACTGCGGCCAGCCATTGTAAAACGCGGAGGGACGGGTATCGATAGCCGTACCCTGTTTTTGCGCCAGTTGTTGGAAGTTAAGTACCTGCGCCATATCAGCAGCCCAGGTGGAAGCGCAAGCGAGCCCTAAAGCCAGAGCCAGCGCGGTCATTTGAGAAACACGTTTCATCGAATTGCCCGACGTTGAGATAAGGAGGCGCCATTCTGTGCTCGCGGTAGCGGAAAAACTTTGCGTTAACGCAGTATGTAAGCAGTTTCACAAGGCGGAAGATAACGGCAAAACGTGACCGCCCGGCGGAATATCCTGCGCGTCATGGGTGACCTGAACAACGGGAATGTCCAGCCGACGCACTTCATCAAAGACCCACTGACGAAAGTCTGCCCGACGATCAGCATCAAGACGGCTGAACGGCTCATCCAGCAGCAACGCTTTAGGCTGCGCCAGCAGGGCGCGAAGCAGCGCAACCCGTGCGCGCTGACCACCGGATAGCGTGGCGGGATCGCGAGAAGACAATCCCGCCATGCCCGCACGGTCAAGCGCGTGCTGAACCGCATCCTGCCGCGCTGTGCCTTTCAGACTGGCAGGAAGCGCTAATAGCAGGTTTTGTCCCACCGTAAAGTGATCAAACAGCAGGGCATCCTGAAATAAAATACCGATCTGCCGACGGGCGGTGGGGAGCGTATCCAGACGCTGCTCACCCAGCCACAGTTCACCGCGGACATGCAGCGGTGGCGTCAGCGCACCCACCATCCAGGCCAGCAGCGAAGACTTGCCGCAGCCGGAGGGACCCATTAATGTGACAATGTCACCTTTTGCCACTTCGAAGGTTAACGGGCCAAACAGCGGGGTCTGGTGGAGAAACAGGGAAAGATGGCGAACGGTGAGCATTAGCGCAATCCTTGTCGGCGGTGGCCGACCCATAACGAGAGTCCGGCCATTAGCGTAAACACGACCAGCGGTAACAGCAATTGCCAGAGCGCCTGCGCGGCCAGAATACCGGTACTGCCGCCGCTGCTGAGGGCCACCGCTTCCGTCGTCAGCGTCGGGAAACGGCCTGCGCCCAGCCACAGGGTCGGCATATACTGTGCGATGCTGACGGAGAAACCGACGGCCAGCGTCACGAGTACAGGACGCAAAATCTGCGGACATTTTACGCAGCAAAAGATTTTCATCGGTGACCAGCCCAGCGTCCGGGCAATCAGCAGCAGACGAGGATCGATGCGTTGCCAGGCCGGTTTCAGGACAAACAACATCCACGGTACCACCCACAACAGATGTCCCCAGATAAGCGTGGCAAACTGACCGTCCAGTTCAAGATGCAACGCCAGCGCGTATTGGCCCACCACCAGCGGCAGCGCCGGAAGAAGGATTGGCAGCCAGACCCAACGATGTCCGCGCTGAGGTCCCCATTCCAGCCATAGCAGCA
>NZ_JBFWLF010000157.1:0-10420 GCF_050252275.1 Citrobacter sp.
AAATGATATTTATTTTAGCTAACAGGTGTTCACTGGAACCATTCTCAGTTACGCTAGAGGCGCAATCACGAACAAGTTCGTTTCTCCGGAGTAAGTTATGGTCCAGAAGCCATTAATCGCGCAAGGATATTCACTGGCAGAGGAAATCGCCAACAGCATCAGTCATGGCATTGGGCTGGTGTTTGGTATCGTCGGTCTGGTGTTGCTGCTGGTGCAGGCGGTGGATATGAATGCCAGTGCGACAGCGATTACCAGTTACAGCCTGTACGGCGGCAGCATGATTTTGCTGTTTCTGGCGTCGACCCTGTATCACGCGATACCACATCAGCGGGCGAAGATCTGGCTGAAAAAATTCGACCACTGTGCGATTTACCTGCTCATTGCCGGGACCTATACGCCGTTTCTGCTGGTTGGGCTAAATTCACCGCTGGCGCGTGGGCTAATGATCGTTATCTGGAGTCTGGCGCTGCTCGGCATTTTATTCAAACTGACGATAGCCCACCGGTTTAAAGTGCTGTCGCTGGTGACCTATCTGACGATGGGGTGGCTGTCACTGATTGTGGTGTATCAACTGGCGATCAAACTGGCGGTGGGCGGCGTAACGCTACTGGCCGTAGGCGGCGTGGTCTATTCGCTGGGAGTGATTTTCTACGTCAGTAAGCGTATTCCCTACAACCATGCTATCTGGCACGGGTTTGTGCTGGGCGGCAGCGTATGCCACTTTCTGGCCATCTATTTGTACGTAGGACAGGCGTGATGTGATGCTTTACCGTCTTATCCGGACTACGACTTTTCCCCGTAGACCGGATAAGCGAAGCGCCATCAGGTGCTGATGAATTACTCTTCCAGTGAATAGGGCAGCGGCTCGATGTGCAATGTGTTGGCATCGTCGCGCACGCGGAATACACTGTCGGCCTCCATATCGTTGTTCATCACCACCTGTACCCGTAGCTGACCGTCATCCAGTTGCACTGCCGCGAGGACGGTGCCAGTACGACGCCAGTTCTCACCCATTTTCATTTCAAGATCGTCACCCGCTTCCGGTACACGACTGGCCTTACCCGCCAGAGACCATAACGCGCGTTTGTTCGCCCCGCGGAATTTCGCTCGCGCCACCATCTCCTGACCGGTATAGCAGCCTTTCTTAAAGCTGATACCGCCCAGCGCCTGGAGATTAGTCGCCTGCGGGATAAACTGCGCGCTGTTTGCTGAATCAATCACCGGCAGACCGGCCTCAATATCCAGTGCCAGCCATTGCTGACTGTTATTCAGTTCGGCTTCACCACGCAGTTTTTCGGTTACGGTTTCCGCGGTTGCCACATCGGTAACCAACAGGAAGCGTTCTACCGGATGTTCAAACCACAGCAGGGTCGTCGCTCCTTCATGCGTGACAGGCTTTTCGCTGTCGGGCAGTTCGCTGAACAGATTCACCAGTGCGGCACGCGCCTGGAAACCCGCCACACCCAGCAGTATGCGTTCGTCGTCTGGGGCAATCGTCACTTTCGAGAACACAGCGTATTTTTTCAGTTCGCCCACCTGCGCATCACGCAGACTACGGCGTTCAATCCAGGCAAAACCGTCGCCGTCGCGGAACAGCCGCAGGTTGCTCCACATTTTTCCTTTAGCGTCGCAGTGGGCGGCCAGGACGTGTTGGTGTTCAGTCAGTTGACTCACGTCAGCTGTCACCTGACCCTGGATATACTTCTCGCTGTCAGCCCCGGTAATCGTGGCCAGCGCCCAGTCATCTAACGTCATCAGCGTCAAGGGCAAACGCGCTGAAGCTGAGGGTTGACGAGGTGGAAATGGAGTAAATGCCATAAAAATGTCCTGATTTGCTTAACGCAGTGATAATGACTAATGGTAAAAGAGCTATGGCCCAATGCAAGCGCTTTGATAGTCCCATTTGTGCCTTATCTTACAGATTGCGAGGCGGCATCCAGAAAACATGAACCCATTGACTTATTGGGGATTTAATTAGCGATCGCGCTTGTGGTTACGGATATTCCCGCAAAACAGGATGAAAAACACGTTACAATAGCCGGGTAGTTCATTTGAGTGAGACAGGAAGAAGAACATGGATATTAACAATAAAGCACGTATTCACTGGGCATGCCGACGCGGTATGCGTGAACTCGATATTTCCATCATGCCGTTTTTCGAACATGAATACGACACGTTGAGTGATGATGAAAAACGTATTTTTATCCGCCTGCTGGAGTGTGATGACCCGGATTTATTCAACTGGTTGATGAATCACGGTAAACCGGCAGATGCTGAACTGGAGCAGATGGTACGACTCATCCAGACACGGAATCGGGATCGTGGTCCTGTGGCAATCTGATCTCCGCGTCTCATGGCGCGCACAGTGGCTATCACTCCTTCTGCATGGGCTGGTGGCCGCGGCGATTCTATTAATGCCATGGCCGCTGAGCTACACGCCGCTGTGGTTGATACTGCTTTCGCTGGTGGTGTTTGACTGTGTCCGCAGCCAGCGGCGAATTAACGCCCGTCAGGGAGAGGTCAAACTTCTGATGGATGGACGGCTCCGCTGGCAGGGGCAGGACTGGCTTATCGTCAGTGCACCGTGGATGATCAAAACCGGCATGATGCTGCGCTTGCGCTCAGAAACCGGTAAACGCCAGCATTTGTGGCTCGCGGCTGACAGTATGGATAAGGCGGAATGGCGGGATTTACGCCGCCTGATGATGCAACCGTCGACGCAAGGGTAGTGCCGACGAATGCCTGATGGCGGGCAGCTTTAAGGCCTACGATGCGGTGTGTCATGTAGGCCGGATAAGGCGTTTACGCCATCATCCGGCAAAACGGTTATCAGGAATAGTGCTCGGCCATTTCACCGAGAATCTGCTCGCACCACGCCTGAATACGCTCATCGCTGAGATCGTATTGATTGGTTTCATCCAGTGCGAGACCGACGAACAACTGCCCATCGGCAATGACCGGTTTAGGGCTGGTGAACTCGTAGCCTTCGGTAGGCCAGTAACCGACGAATTTGACGCCTTTGGTCGACAGTTTGTCATGCAACATGCCCAACGCGTCAAGGAACCACTCGCCGTAGCCTAACTGGTCGCCCATACCGTAAAGCGCGACAATTTTGCCTTCGAGGTTGAGTTCGTCCAGTTGATCCCAGACGGCTTCCCAGTCCTCCTGAATTTCACCGAAATCCCAGGTGGGAATGCCTAAGATCAGCACATCGTACTGTTCCATCAGGGCCGGGGCATCATCTTTCAGATTATGCAGCGTCACCAGTTCCGGGCCGATGATGTCACGAATTTTCTCCGCAGCCATCTCGGTGTAGCAGGTGCTGGAACCGTAAAAAAGACCAATATTCATCGCGTAAACGTCTCAATACTTGCTATGACTTTGCGCGTAGTGTACCAGAAACCCGTATCATTGAGTCATAATGGCAGACTGCAGAATCAAAGGAGCAGATGTGGAACAGGATTTTGCGCGCATCGAACAATTCCTTGATGCGCTCTGGCTGGAGAAAAATCTGGCGGAAAATACGCTGAGCGCCTATCGCCGCGATCTGACCATGCTGGTGGAGTGGCTCGCGCACCGTCAGGTGTCGCTGGAAACCGCGCAAAGTGACGATCTGCAGGCCTTGCTGGCCGAGCGGATGGACGGTGGGTATAAAGCTACCAGTACCGCACGACTGCTGAGCGCGGTGCGGCGGCTATTCCAGCATCTTTACCGCGAGAAAATTCGCACCGACGATCCAAGCGCGACGCTGGCATCGCCCAAGCTCCCGCAGCGTCTGCCGAAGGATCTCAGTGAAGCGCAAGTAGAACGGTTATTACAAGCTCCCGTGGTTGACCAACCGCTGGAGTTACGCGATAAAGCCATGCTTGAGATTTTATATGCCACCGGACTGCGCGTGTCTGAACTGGTCGGACTGACGATGAGCGATGTCAGCTTGCGTCAGGGCGTAGTGCGGGTGATTGGTAAAGGCAATAAAGAGCGTCTCGTGCCATTGGGCGAAGAGGCGGTGTACTGGCTGGAGACGTATCTGGAACATGGGCGTCCGTGGCTGCTGAACGGCGTGTCGATTGACGTGCTGTTTCCCAGCCAGCGCGCGCAGCAGATGACGCGCCAGACCTTCTGGCACCGCATTAAGCACTATGCCGTCTTAGCGGGAATCGACAGTGAAAAGCTGTCGCCGCACGTTTTACGCCACGCATTTGCCACGCATTTGCTCAATCATGGCGCCGATTTACGCGTGGTGCAGATGTTGCTGGGTCACAGCGATCTCTCCACCACGCAGATTTATACTCATGTTGCGACAGCGCGCCTGCGTCAACTTCATCAACAGCATCACCCAAGAGCGTGAATGCTGAGCGAACAGGAAAGGTTATGAAAAAAGGTTTAATGCTGTTTACCCTGCTGACCACTGCGTTTTCCGGCCTGGCACACGCCGACGACGCCGCGATCCGTCAGTCTCTGACGAAACTGGGCGTGCAGAGCACGGATATTCAACCCGCCCCGGTTGCCGGGATGAAAACGGTGCTGACCAACAGCGGCGTGCTGTATGTGACAGAAGACGGTAAACACATCATTCAGGGGCCAATGTACGATGTCAGCGGCGCGACGCCAGTCAACGTGACCAACCAGCTGCTGATGAAGCATCTGAACGCGCTGGAAAACGAAATGATCGTCTATAAGGCGCCGCAGGAAAAACACGTCATTACCGTCTTTACCGATATCACCTGCGGCTACTGCCACAAGCTGCATGAAGAGATGAAGGACTACAATGCGCTGGGCATTACCGTGCGCTACCTCGCCTTCCCGCGTCAGGGACTGGAAAGCCAGGCTGAGCAGGATATGAAGTCCATCTGGTGCGCGCAAGACAAAGCCAAAGCGTTTGACGACGCGATGGCAGGCAAAGGCGTGAAAGCGGCGACCTGTGAGGTGAACATCGCGGATCACTATGCGCTGGGCGTGCAGTTTGGCGTAAGCGGTACACCGGCGATTGTGCTGAGCAACGGCTATGTCGTGCCAGGCTATCAGGGACCGAAAGAGATGAAAGCGTTTCTTGACGAGCACCAAAAACAGACCAGTGGTAAGTAATTCGCGTGAAACAACAGATACAACTTCGTCGGCGGGAAGTCGATGAGTCGGTAGAACTGCCTGCCGACCTTTCGCCGCTGCTACGTCGCCTGTATGCCAGCCGTGGCGTACGCAGTGCTCAGGATCTTGAGCGCAGCGTCAAAGGCATGCTGCCATGGCAGCAACTGAGCGGCGTCGAAAAAGCGGTCGAAATTCTCTATAACGCCTTTCGCGAGGGGACGCGCATCATTGTTGTCGGCGATTTCGATGCGGATGGGGCGACCAGTACCGCCCTGAGCGTGCTGGGTATGCGCGCTCTGGGCTGCGATAACATCAGCTACCTCGTGCCAAACCGCTTTGAGGATGGTTACGGCTTAAGTCCGGAAGTGGTCGATCAGGCCCATGCGCGTGGCGCGCAGCTGATCGTCACCGTCGATAACGGTATCTCTTCCCATGCCGGTGTGGATCACGCCAGGGCGCTGGGGATCCCGGTCGTGGTCACCGATCACCACCTGCCGGGCGAGACGCTGCCCGCCGCCGAAGCCATCATCAACCCGAATCTGCCCGATTGTGATTTCCCCTCGAAATCGCTGGCCGGTGTGGGCGTGGCGTTTTACCTGATGCTCGCCCTGCGCACCTTCCTGCGCGACAAAGGCTGGTTTGACGAACGCGGCATTGCGCCGCCAAACCTGGCGGATCTGCTCGATCTGGTCGCGCTGGGCACCGTGGCGGACGTGGTGCCGCTGGATGCCAACAACCGAATCCTCACCTGGCAGGGCTTAAGCCGCATTCGGGCCGGGAAATGCCGTCCGGGGATCAAAGCGTTGCTGGAAGTGTCCAACCGTGATGCGCAAAAACTCGCCGCCAGCGATTTAGGGTTTGCGCTTGGTCCGCGTCTGAATGCGGCGGGTAGGCTGGATGATATGTCCGTCGGCGTGGCGCTGCTGTTGTGCGATAACATTGGCGAAGCGCGGGTACTGGCCAACGAACTGGATGCGCTAAACCAGACGCGTAAAGAGATTGAACAGGGAATGCAGGCGGAAGCGCTGACCCTATGCGAGAAGCTGGAACGCAGTCGCGAAACGCTGCCCGGAGGTCTGGCGATGTATCATCCTGAGTGGCATCAGGGGGTGGTCGGGATCCTCGCCTCGCGCATTAAAGAGCGTTTTCACCGCCCGGTGATCGCTTTCGCACCGGCTGGCGACGGCACGCTAAAAGGCTCCGGACGTTCCATTCAGGGACTGCACATGCGTGATGCGCTGGAGCGGCTGGATACGTTGCATCCGGGGTTGATGATTAAATTCGGCGGCCATGCGATGGCGGCGGGACTGTCGCTGGAAGAGGCAAAATTCGACCTGTTCCAGCAGCGTTTTGGCGAGCTGGTCACGGAATGGTTGGATCCCTCGCTGTTACAGGGGGAAGTGGTCTCTGACGGCCCGCTCAGCGCCGCGGAGATGACGATGGAGGTCGCGCAACTGCTGCGTGATGCCGGTCCGTGGGGGCAAATGTTCCCGGAACCGCTGTTTGACGGGCGTTTTCGCCTGCTTCAGCAGCGTCTGGTTGGCGAGCGACATTTGAAAGTGATGGTCGAACCCGTTGGCGGAGGACCGCTGTTAGACGGCATCGCCTTTAACGTCGACACTGCCTGCTGGCCGGATAACGGCGTGCGCGAAGTCGAGCTGGCCTACAAACTGGATATTAACGAATTTCGCGGCAACCGCAGTTTGCAGATCATCATCGATAATATCTGGCCCGTGTAATCTGACCAATTTCCCGTCACTATTCTCTATAAATAAGCGCGTGGATTGGGTACAATCCCGCTCTTATCACCGCATTTTGACAAGTCCAATAAAAGAAATCAGACCATGTTTGAAATTAATCCGGTAAAAAACCGCATTCAGGACCTCACGGAGCGCTCTGACGTTCTTAGGGGGTATCTTTGACTATGATGCCAAGAAAGAGCGTCTGGAAGAAGTAAACGCCGAGCTGGAACAGCCTGACGTCTGGAACGAACCCGAACGCGCACAGGCGCTGGGTAAAGAACGTTCCTCGCTTGAAGCGATTGTCGACACCCTCGACCAAATGTCTCAGGGTCTGGAAGATGTTTCCGGCCTGCTGGATCTGGCTGTAGAAGCCGACGACGAAGAAACTTTTAACGAAGCCGTTGCTGAACTCGATACGCTTGACGAAAAACTAGCGCAACTGGAGTTCCGCCGTATGTTCTCCGGCGAATATGACAGCGCCGATTGCTACCTCGATATCCAGGCCGGTTCCGGCGGTACTGAAGCGCAGGACTGGGCAAGCATGCTGGAGCGTATGTATTTGCGCTGGGCAGAAGCACGCGGCTTCAAGACCGAAATTATTGAAGAGTCAGAAGGGGAAGTGGCCGGGATCAAGTCCGTGACCATTAAGATTTCTGGCGAATATGCCTACGGCTGGCTGCGTACGGAAACCGGCGTTCACCGTCTGGTGCGTAAGAGCCCGTTCGACTCCGGTGGTCGTCGCCATACCTCGTTTAGCTCCGCGTTCGTTTACCCGGAAGTGGATGACGATATTGATATCGAAATCAACCCGGCGGACCTGCGTATCGACGTGTATCGCGCATCCGGTGCGGGTGGTCAGCACGTTAACCGTACGGAATCCGCGGTGCGTATTACCCACATCCCGACCGGGATTGTGACGCAGTGTCAGAACGATCGCTCCCAGCACAAGAACAAAGACCAGGCCATGAAGCAGATGAAAGCGAAGCTTTATGAACTGGAAATGCAGAAGAAAAACGCTGAAAAGCAGGCGATGGAAGACACTAAATCCGACATCGGCTGGGGAAGCCAGATCCGTTCTTACGTCCTTGATGACTCCCGCATTAAAGACTTGCGTACCGGGGTTGAAACCCGCAACACGCAGGCGGTGCTGGATGGCAGCCTGGATCAATTTATCGAAGCAAGTTTGAAAGCAGGGTTATGAGGAACCAACATGTCTGAACAACACGCACAGGGCGCTGACGCGGTAGCCGATCTTAATAACGAACTGAAAACGCGTCGTGAGAAACTGGCTGGCCTGCGTGAGCAGGGTATCGCCTTCCCGAACGATTTCCGTCGCGATCACACCTCAGACCAACTGCATACTGACTTCGATGCGAAAGAGAACGAAGAGCTGGAAGCGCTGAACATCGAGGTGTCCGTTGCAGGCCGCATGATGACCCGTCGTATCATGGGGAAAGCGTCCTTTGTGACGTTGCAGGACGTGGGTGGCCGCATTCAGCTGTACGTTGCCCGTGACGATCTGCCGGAAGGTGTTTACAACGAGCAGTTCAAAAAATGGGATCTCGGCGACATCCTCGGCGCCAAAGGAAAGCTGTTCAAAACCAAAACCGGCGAACTGTCTATCCACTGCACCGAATTGCGTCTGTTGACCAAAGCGCTGCGTCCGCTGCCGGATAAATTCCACGGTTTGCAGGATCAGGAAGCGCGTTATCGTCAGCGCTATCTGGATCTCATCTCTAACGATGAATCCCGCAACACCTTTAAAGTGCGTTCTCAGATCCTGGCCGGTATTCGTCAGTTCATGGTCGGTCGCGGCTTTATGGAAGTTGAGACCCCGATGATGCAGGTGATCCCAGGCGGCGCGTCTGCGCGTCCGTTTATCACCCATCACAATGCGCTGGATCTGGATATGTACCTGCGTATTGCGCCGGAACTGTACCTGAAGCGTCTGGTGATTGGCGGCTTCGAGCGCGTATTCGAAATCAACCGTAACTTCCGTAACGAAGGGATCTCCGTGCGTCATAACCCAGAGTTCACCATGATGGAACTCTACATGGCCTATGCGGACTATAAAGATCTGATCGAACTGACCGAGTCTCTGTTCCGTACGCTGGCGCAGGACGTGTTGGGTAAAACGGAAGTGCCTTACGGCGATGAAGTGTTCGACTTCGGCAAACCGTTCGAAAAACTGACTATGCGCGAGGCTATTAAGAAATACCGTCCGGAAACGGAAATGGCTGAACTGGATAACTTCGACTCCGCCAAAGCGATTGCTGAATCCATTGGTATCAAGGTCGAGAAGAGCTGGGGTCTGGGCCGTATCGTGACGGAAATTTTCGAAGAAGTGGCCGAAGCGCATCTGATTCAGCCGACGTTCATTACCGAATACCCGGCAGAAGTGTCTCCGCTGGCGCGTCGTAATGACGAGAACCCGGAAATCACCGATCGCTTTGAGTTCTTCATCGGCGGTCGTGAGATCGGTAACGGCTTTAGCGAGCTGAACGATGCGGAAGATCAGGCGCAGCGCTTCCAGGATCAGGTTGAAGCGAAAGCGGCGGGCGACGACGAAGCGATGTTCTTCGACGAAGACTACGTTACCGCGCTGGAGCATGGTCTGCCGCCGACCGCGGGTCTGGGTATTGGTATCGACCGTATGGTGATGCTGTTCACCAACAGCCACACCATCCGCGACGTGATCCTGTTCCCGGCGATGCGTCCGGTCAAATAAGCTTCACGGCGACGGCTAATAAAAAAATCCCCGGCTGACATGCCGGGGTTTTTTATTGCTGACGGCTAAAGTTAAGGAGTGACGCTCGCGCCGTATCGTTTGACGCCTGCATCACCATCCACGGACTGAAAGCCCACGGCGTCGCGTCAATTCCGCGTAAAACCGCCTCCAGGTCGCTCCACTGATAATCCATCACTTCATCGCGATTGACCTGCAGTTCACTGGTCACCCGTGCTGCATAGACCGGGCAGACCTCATTCTCGACGATCCCACTGGGATCGGTCGCGCGATAGCGAAATGTCAGGTAGACGGGAGTCAGACTGGCAATCTCTACGCCCAGCTCATAACGACAGCGGCGGATAACAGCCTCTTCGTGACTTTCACCTTGTTGAGGGTGGCCGCAGACCGAGTTAGTCCAGACGCCTGGCCACGCTTTTTTTTCCAGCGAACGGCGAGTCACCAACAGCTGTCCCTCTGTATTGAACAGCCAGGAGGAGAAGGCGAGATGCAATGGTGTGTTAACGGTGTGGGCGGTATATTTTTCCAGCGTGCCGGAAGGGGTGTCCTGTGCATCCAGTAAAATGACGTGTTCCTGTCGCATAATGTCTCACTGTCAATCTCAAGCGCACACCAGTATATGAGATCTCACGATGAAATGATTAACGCCGGGAGCGTTTAACACAGGAATGTGACATCCGCATCTTGCGGTACGGATGTCGGGAGCGGGGCGTGATTTTAGAAAAACAGCAGCATAAACCGGAAGCGACTTTCGATACCCAGCGCAATGCCGTCAGAAATGGCGGGTATCGACATCAGCATGAGCAACAGCAAGGTAATCAGGCAGCGCCAAAAGAGATTCATGCTA
>NZ_JBFWLF010000158.1:0-10370 GCF_050252275.1 Citrobacter sp.
GCGGAGGATATAGCCAACGAGAACAGAACCTGGCACCGATAACGATTGAAATTATGCTACACTGCGCCCCGTCTTTATTTCACTTTGGTGAGGGTCTGTAGCCGATGGCACAGCTATATTTCTACTTTTCAGCAATGTATGGAGGTTAGTCGACAGCCTTACTGCAATCTTCATACAATTACCAGGAACGCGGGATGCGTACTGTCGTATATACCGCGGAAATAGACGATCGTTATGGTGCGGGGAAAGTAAGTTCGCGTATCGGGTTGTCTTCTCCCGCCAAATTGTTTAACCAGAATTCATCGTTGTATGAAGAGATTGCAGCCGATAATGCGCGTCAACCTATTCATTGCGTGTTGGTGGATGAATGTCAGTTTTTAACCCGGCAGCAGGTTTATGAATTATCGGAAGTTGTTGATCAACTGGATATTCCGGTGTTGTGCTACGGATTACGCACTGATTTTCGCGGTGAACTGTTTGTGGGTAGCCAATACCTGTTGGCGTGGTCAGATAAGCTGGTGGAATTAAAAACAATCTGCTTCTGCGGGCGTAAAGCAAGTATGGTGTTGCGTCTTGATCAGGCGGGCAGACCCTATAATGAAGGCGAGCAGGTGGTTATTGGCGGCAACGAGCGGTATGTCTCGGTCTGTCGTAAGCATTATAAGGAAGCGCTGGAGGAGGGCTCTCTGACGGCGATACAGGAACGCCATAGCCATGACTAATCTTTACCTACTGATAAACGCTTAGCGACGCGCTGAACCGTTTACAGACCCGACCGTGGTGCACGGATTTCGGGGACAAAAAAAGCGGCCTCAACAGAGGCCGCTTTTACGTTGTAACAGTTCAGCGAGAATTACGCAGATTTCTTCGCTTTTTTCTCTGCTTTCGGAGCAGCGGCAACTTCTTTCGCCGCTGGGGTGCCTTCAGAGAACTCACGACCGTAGAAGGTATCCAGCAGGATCTGTTTCAGTTCGGAGATCAGCGGGTAGCGCGGGTTAGCGCCGGTGCACTGGTCATCGAATGCATCTTCAGACAGCTTGTCAACGTGAGCCAGGAAGTCAGCTTCCTGAACGCCTGCTTCACGGATTGACTTCGGAATACCCAGTTCAGCTTTCAGGCTTTCCAGCCATGCCAGCAGTTTCTCAATCTTCGCAGCAGTACGGTCGCCCGGAGCGCTCAGACCCAGATGGTCTGCGATCTCAGCATAACGACGGCGTGCCTGCGGACGGTCATACTGGCTGAAGGCAGTCTGTTTGGTCGGGTTGTCGTTCGCGTTGTAGCGAATAACGTTGCTGATCAACAGGGCGTTCGCCAGACCATGCGGAATGTGGAACTGTGAGCCCAGTTTGTGCGCCATGGAGTGACACACACCGAGGAAGGCGTTCGCAAACGCGATACCGGCGATAGTGGCTGCACTGTGAACACGTTCACGGGCGACCGGGTTTTTAGACCCTTCGTTGTAAGACGCCGGCAGGTTTTCTTTCAGCAGTTTCAGCGCTTGCAGTGCCTGACCATCAGAGAACTCAGAAGCCAGTACGGAAACGTAAGCTTCCAGGGCGTGAGTGACGGCATCCAGACCACCGAAGGCACACAGGGACTTCGGCATGTCCATGACCAGGTTAGCATCGACAATTGCCATATCCGGGGTCAGGGCGTAGTCAGCCAGCGGGTATTTCTGACCGGTCGCATCGTCAGTAACAACCGCAAACGGAGTTACTTCAGAACCGGTACCAGAAGTGGTGGTGACCGCAATCATTTTCGCTTTGACACCCATTTTCGGGAACTTGTAGATACGTTTACGGATGTCCATAAAGCGCAACGCCAGTTCTTCGAAGTGAGTTTCCGGATGTTCGTACATCACCCACATGATTTTCGCGGCGTCCATCGGGGAACCGCCACCCAGCGCAATGATCACGTCAGGTTTGAAGGAATTTGCCAGCTCTGCACCTTTACGGACAACAGAGAGCGTCGGGTCCGCTTCCACTTCAAAGAACACTTCAGTTTCAACGCCAGCCGCTTTCAGCACAGAGGTGATCTGGTCTGCATAACCGTTGTTGAACAGGAAGCGGTCAGTCACGATGAGCGCACGTTTGTGGCCATCAGTAATCACTTCATCCAGCGCGATTGGCAGTGAGCCACGGCGGAAGTAGATAGATTTCGGAAGTTTGTGCCACAACATGTTTTCAGCTCGCTTAGCAACGGTTTTCTTGTTGATCAGGTGTTTCGGACCAACGTTTTCAGAGATGGAGTTACCACCCCAGGAACCACAACCCAGAGTCAGGGAAGGTGCGAGTTTGAAGTTATACAGGTCACCGATACCACCCTGAGATGCCGGGGTGTTGATCAGGATACGTGCGGTTTTCATCATCTGACCGAAGTAAGCCACGCGCTCCGGCTGGTTGTCCTGGTCGGTGTACAGGCAAGAGGTATGACCGATACCGCCCATCGCCACCAGTTTCTCCGCTTTAATGACCGCGTCTTCAAAATCTTTCGCACGGTACATCGCCAGCGTCGGGGACAGTTTTTCGTGAGCGAACGGTTCGCTCTCATCAACCACTTTCACTTCACCGATCAGGATCTTAGTGGTTTCTGGCACAGTGAAACCAGCCAGTTCAGCGATTTTGTACGCAGGCTGACCTACGATAGCGGCGTTCAGCGCGCCATTTTTCAGGATCACGTCCTGAACCGCTTTCAGTTCTTTGCCTTGCAGCATGTAGCCGCCGTGGCTGGCGAAACGTTCGCGAACGGCATCGTAAACGGAATCAACCACAACAACAGACTGTTCAGAAGCACAGATAACGCCGTTGTCGAAGGTTTTGGACATCAGTACAGAGGCGACTGCACGTTTGATATCAGCGGTTTCATCAATAACCACTGGCGTGTTACCTGCGCCCACACCGATAGCGGGTTTACCGGAGCTGTATGCGGCTTTAACCATGCCCGGACCACCGGTCGCCAGAATCAGGTTGATATCCGGGTGGTGCATCAGTGCGTTAGACAGTTCAACGGAAGGTTGATCGATCCAGCCAATCAGATCTTTCGGCGCACCGGCAGCGATAGCAGCCTGCAGCACGATATCGGCCGCTTTGTTGGTAGCATCTTTTGCACGCGGATGCGGAGAGAAGATGATCGCGTTACGGGTTTTCAGGCTAATCAGAGACTTAAAGATTGCCGTAGAGGTTGGGTTAGTGGTTGGTACGATACCGCAGATGATACCAATTGGTTCAGCAATGGTGATAGTCCCGAAGGTGTCGTCTTCAGACAGCACGCCGCAGGTTTTTTCATCTTTGTAAGCGTTATAGATGTATTCAGAAGCAAAGTGGTTTTTAATCACTTTATCTTCGACGATACCCATACCGGATTCGGCAACGGCCATCTTCGCGAGAGGAATTCGAGCATCTGCAGCAGCCAGAGCGGCGGCGCGGAAGATTTTATCAACTTGTTCTTGAGTGAAACTGGCATATTCACGCTGGGCTTTTTTGACGCGCTCGACGAGTGCGTTAAGTTCAGCGACATTAGTAACAGCCATAATGCTCTCCTGATAATGTTAAACTTTTTTAGTAAATCATCTGCTCGATACGTGAGTATAGACAGCGGGCGTTAGTTTGTATAACAGCCAGAAAATCAATTGGTTACTTAACGTTCAGTTTGCTCTGATTTACTAAAAGAGCTTATGCGTCAGCGTCATCTAACTCTAACGCGTTACTTCCAGGTGGCGTAAGCAAGGTTACTCACTTCTGAGTAGCGATTACGTGATCTGGATCAAGATTTAGCAAAGCTGACACCTTTCAGCAGGCCGTTTTAGCCCTAAACGCTAAGTGTTGTGTAATTGTAGTGGTGAATGGGTCTCAAATTATCATAATTAAAACATATTAGTAACACTCAGGAATGGTAGCAATTTTACGTTTGCCCTGGTGAAATGTGCTGTGAAAAGGCGTATCTTCAGCACGGTTTTTACCCGGTTATTTTAACTTACTTTATACGGCTAACGCTTCGGAGCTAACCGTGATCCAAACGCTGTTTGATTTTCCTGTTTATTTTAAATTTTTCATCGGGTTGTTCGCGTTAGTGAACCCGGTTGGGATTATTCCTGTCTTCATCAGTATGACCAGCTACCAGACAGCGGCGGCGCGCAACAAAACGAACCTCACTGCTAACCTGTCCGTTGCGATCATTCTGTGGACCTCGCTATTCCTCGGCGATGGCATTCTGCAACTGTTCGGTATCTCAATTGATTCGTTTCGTATCGCCGGCGGGATCCTTGTGGTCACCATTGCGATGTCGATGATTAGCGGCAAACTGGGTGAGGATAAGCAGAACAAGCAGGAAAAATCAGAAACGGCGATCCGTGAAAGTGTAGGTGTGGTTCCCCTGGCGCTGCCGCTGATGGCAGGCCCCGGCGCGATCAGTTCAACCATTGTGTGGGGAACGCGTTATCACAGTGTGATGTACCTGCTTGGCTTCTTTGTGGCGATTGCGCTTTTTGCCCTGTGCTGTTGGGGACTTTTCCGCATGGCACCGTGGCTGGTGCGTGTTCTGGGCCAAACGGGTATTAACGTGATTACCCGAATTATGGGGCTACTCTTAATGGCGTTGGGCATCGAGTTTATTGTCACCGGTATTAAGGCCATATTTCCAGGGCTTTTAAGCTGATTCGCTTTCAGATGAAATATCCCACGGAGCTGTTCACGGCTCCGTCTTTTTTATTGTCCCATCTCGTCACCTTTCTTACTTTCAGTCCCGCTTACCGGGAATCACTGATGCCTCTGTCGGTATTAAGTCCCTTGATTTAACAGTCTTTTTAGTCCCTTTGCGAGGCTCTGCATTGTTATTTTGCTCACATCACAATCCGGGGCTTGCTGAAGGATAATTGAGATGATATTAGTTAATTCAATGAACTTGCAGAGTAATGTGCTAAAAAATAATCAATTGTTAAATTTTTGTATATTTATCCGCCTGTTGCAAAGCTCAAGGGTCTCAGACGAATGGTGTATCACTAATTGATTGATTGCTAAGCGATTGTTGTTATTTTTCCTGTTTCGGAACGTTCCACCGGAACGCAATTTTTTCTCTAAAAGAGAATTGCTTAACAAATCTGTAAATTGTATTGGCGGTTAATAAATGCTTTTGTTACTTTCCGACAGTTCATATTGCAGCGGATTGCTCGTTGATGAGAATAAATATCAACAAAGCAGTTTAACCACTATTCATGCGCCCCCTGACAGGGGAGGTGCATAACGAATCGACGTAAGGTGATCAAACGAATCGCCAGAATAAATAAAGTCGGTGATAGCAGGCAGTAAACGACCTGGTAGCTGATCAGAGATCCCTGACGGGATTAACAGGCTGGTGATAAAACCAGTAATTATAATGACGGAGTACAAACACAATGACCAACACGAAGAAAAGTTTAGTGGCGGCAGGAATTTTAACTGCGCTCATCGCCGGAAATGTCGCGACAGCTGCCGTCGTCCCCGCAGGTGTGCAACTGGCGGAAAAGCAGACGCTGGTGCGAAATAATGGTTCGGAAGTTCAGTCTCTCGATCCGCATAAAATCGAAGGGGTGCCGGAATCCAATATCAGCCGCGATCTGTTTGAAGGTTTAATCATCAGTGACGTCGACGGTAAACCGTCTCCGGGCGTGGCTGAGAAATGGGAAAATAAAGATTTTAAAGTCTGGACATTCCATCTGCGCAAAGATGCAAAATGGTCTGATGGCTCACCGGTGACGGCCCACGATTTTGTTTACAGCTGGCAACGTCTGGCGAATCCGAATACCGCATCCCCGTACGCCAGTTATCTGCAGTATGGTCATATTGTCAATATTGATGACATCGTTGCCGGCAAGAAGCCGCCAACCGATCTTGGCGTTAAAGCCATTGATGATAATACCTTTGAAGTGACCCTCAGCGAGCCTGTACCTTATTTCTACAAACTGCTGGTGCACTCATCCGTTTCCCCGGTTCCTAAAGCCGCCGTTGAAAAATACGGTGAGAAGTGGACTCAGCCAGCCAATATCATCACCAACGGTGCGTATAAGCTGAAAGACTGGGTGGTTAACGAGCATATCGTGCTTGAGCGCAATCCTAATTACTGGGACAACGCCAAGACGGTCATTAATCAGGTGACGTACCTGCCGATCGCATCAGAGGTGACAGACGTTAACCGTTACCGCAGCGGTGAAATCGACATGACCTATAACAACATGCCGATTGAACTGTTCCAGAAGCTGAAAAAAGAGATCCCGAACGAAGTTCACGTTGACCCGTATCTGTGTACCTACTATTACGAAATCAATAACCAGAAAGCACCGTTTACGGATGTCCGCGTGCGTACCGCGCTTAAGCTGGCGCTGGACCGCGATATTATCGTTAATAAAGTGAAAAACCAGGGCGACCTGCCGGCATACAGCTTCACGCCTCCGTATACTGACGGCGCAAAACTGGCTGAACCAGAATGGTTTGGCTGGACGCAGGAAAAACGTAACGAAGAAGCGAAAAAATTACTGGCCGAAGCCGGATATACCGCTGATAAACCGTTGACCTTCAACCTGCTGTATAACACGTCCGATCTGCACAAAAAACTGGCTATCGCCGCGGCGTCCATCTGGAAGAAAAACTTAGGTGTGAACGTCAAGCTGGAAAACCAGGAATGGAAGACCTTCCTCGATACGCGTCATCAGGGCAACTATGATGTTTCTCGTGCGGCCTGGTGTGCGGATTACAACGAACCGACCTCCTTCCTGAACATGGTGCTGTCTGACAGCTCAAACAACACGACGCATTATAAGAGCCCGGCGTTTGACAAGATCCTTGCCGATGCGCTGAAAGCAACGAATGAAGAGCAGCGTACTGAGCTTTACGGCAAAGCCGAGCAGCAGCTTGATAAAGATTCTGCGATTGTGCCGGTGTTCTACTACGTCAACGCCCGTCTGGTGAAACCGTGGGTGGGGGGTTATACCGGTAAAGACCCGATGGATAATATCCACGTCAAAGATTTGTATATTATCAAGCATTAATGGCAAAGGGTGGGGCAGCAGACGTTGCCCCACAGTGTCTTTTTTCGTCGACTCTCAACACCTCTCATTAGTGGTTCTGCGTGAAGAGGTGTAAAGGCACACGCCAGAAGGTACGGGCAATGTTGAAATTTATTCTACGCCGCTGTCTGGAAGCAATTCCGACGCTGTTTATTCTTATTACCATTTCGTTCTTTATGATGCGTCTTGCGCCGGGAAGCCCCTTCACCGGCGAACGCGCGCTGCCGGCAGAAGTTCTGGCAAACATTGAAGCGAAATACCATCTTAACGACCCTATCATGACCCAGTATTTCAGCTATCTGAAGCAACTGGCGCACGGTGATTTCGGTCCTTCTTTTAAATACAAAGATTATACGGTTAACGACCTGGTCGCTTCGAGTTTTCCGGTATCGGCGAAACTGGGCCTTGCCGCCTTTTTTCTGGCCGTGATCCTCGGGGTGAGCGCTGGCGTAATTGCCGCGTTGAAGCAAAACACGCGATGGGACTATGCGGTCATGGGGGTGGCGATGACCGGGGTGGTCATACCGAGCTTTGTGGTCGCGCCTCTGCTGGTCATGATATTTGCGATCACCCTCAAATGGTTGCCGGGTGGCGGCTGGAACGGCGGGGCGCTGAAATTTATGATCCTGCCGATGGTGGCGTTATCACTGGCCTATATTGCCAGTATTGCGCGTATCACCCGTGGCTCAATGATTGAAGTGCTGCACTCAAACTTCATTCGCACCGCGCGAGCGAAAGGGCTGCCGATGCGCCGTATTATTTTCCGCCATGCGTTGAAACCGGCGTTACTCCCGGTACTCTCCTATATGGGACCGGCATTTGTCGGGATTATCACAGGTTCAATGGTCATTGAGACAATCTATGGTTTGCCGGGGATTGGTCAGCTGTTTGTTAACGGCGCGCTGAACCGCGATTACTCGCTGGTTCTCAGTCTGACGATCCTCGTGGGGACATTGACCATTGTCTTTAATGCGATTGTTGACGTGCTCTATGCCGTCATCGACCCGAAAATTCGTTACTGATACTGGAGCTCGCGATGATGTTAGGTAAGAAAAACAGCGAAGCGCTGGAGAATTTCAGTGAGAAGCTGGAGGTCGAGGGGCGCAGCCTGTGGCAGGATGCTCGCCGTCGTTTTATGCATAACCGCGCTGCGGTTGCCAGTCTGATTGTATTGGTGGTGATTGCGCTGTTCGTGACGCTGGCACCGATGCTGTCGCAGTTCACCTACTTCGATACTGACTGGGGCATGATGTCCAGCGCGCCGGATAGCGAGTCTGGTCACTATTTTGGTACCGACTCATCTGGACGCGACCTGTTGGTGCGCGTGGCGATTGGCGGGCGGATCTCGCTGATGGTCGGCATCGCGGCCGCGCTCGTTGCGGTGGTAGTGGGGACGCTGTACGGCTCGCTTTCAGGCTATCTGGGCGGCAAAATCGACTCGGTGATGATGCGCCTGCTGGAAATCCTCAACTCCTTCCCGTTTATGTTCTTCGTTATCCTGCTGGTCACCTTCTTCGGGCAAAACATTCTGCTGATTTTTGTGGCGATCGGGATGGTTTCCTGGCTGGATATGGCGCGTATTGTGCGCGGGCAGACCCTGAGCCTGAAGCGGAAAGAATTTATTGAAGCCGCGCAGGTGGGCGGCGTGTCGACAGGTAACATCGTCCTACGCCATATTGTGCCTAACGTGCTGGGCGTGGTGGTGGTGTACGCCTCCTTGCTGGTGCCAAGCATGATCCTGTTCGAATCCTTCCTCAGCTTCCTGGGGCTGGGGACGCAGGAGCCGCTGAGCAGTTGGGGCGCGTTGCTGAGCGATGGCGCCAACTCGATGGAAGTGTCGCCGTGGCTACTGCTGTTCCCGGCCGCTTTTCTGGTGGTGACGTTGTTCTGTTTTAACTTTATTGGCGATGGCTTGCGTGATGCCCTCGACCCGAAAGACCGTTAAGGAGTGCAGCCATGAGCGTAATTGAAACTGCAGGCGTGCCGTTCGCGCAGCAAAGGGCTAACGCACTGCTGGACGTAAAAGATCTTCGTGTGACGTTCAGTACCCCGGACGGTGATGTCACCGCAGTGAATGATTTGAACTTTACACTGCGCGCCGGAGAAACCCTCGGCATCGTCGGTGAGTCTGGTTCAGGTAAATCACAGACCGCGTTTGCGTTAATGGGGCTGCTGGCCGCGAATGGCCGGATTGGTGGCTCGGCGACGTTCAGCGGCCGCGAGATCCTCAATCTGCCGGAGCACGAACTGAATAAGCTGCGCGCAGAGCAAATCTCGATGATTTTTCAGGACCCGATGACCTCGCTGAATCCCTACATGCGTGTCGGGGAGCAACTGATGGAAGTGCTGATGCTGCATAAAAGCATGAGCAAAGCGGAGGCGTTTGAAGAGTCGGTCAGAATGCTGGATGCGGTCAAAATGCCGGAAGCGCGTAAGCGGATGAAAATGTTCCCGCATGAATTTTCCGGCGGTATGCGTCAGCGCGTGATGATCGCAATGGCGCTGCTGTGCCGGCCGAAGTTACTGATTGCCGACGAACCGACGACCGCGCTGGATGTTACCGTGCAGGCGCAAATCATGACGCTTCTCAATGAACTGAAGCGTGAATTCAACACCGCCATCATCATGATTACCCACGATCTTGGGGTGGTGGCCGGGATTTGCGACAAAGTGCTGGTGATGTATGCCGGGCGGACGATGGAATACGGTAATGCCCGCGATGTTTTTTATCAGCCCGTTCATCCTTATTCGATTGGTCTTCTCAATGCGGTGCCGCGCCTGGATGGCGAAGGTGACGAGATGCTGACGATTCCGGGGAACCCGCCCAACTTACTGCGTCTGCCGAAAGGCTGTCCGTTCCAGCCGCGCTGTCCGCATGCGATGGAGATTTGTAGCACCACTCCGCCGCTGGAGGAGTTTAGTCCAGGACGCCTGCGCGCCTGCTTTAAACCGGTGGAGGATCTGGCATGAACGCTGTAGATGAAAAACGTAAAGTCCTCCTGGAAATCGCCGATCTGAAGGTGCATTTCGACATTAAAGATGGCAAGCAGTGGTTCTGGCAGCCCTCAAAAACGCTGAAGGCGGTCGATGGCGTGACGCTGCGGCTGTATGAAGGAGAGACGCTGGGGGTCGTTGGCGAATCCGGCTGCGGGAAATCGACCTTTGCCCGGGCCATTATCGGGCTGGTAAAAGCGACCGATGGTCGGGTGGCATGGTTGGGTAAAGACCTGCTGGGGATGAACCCCGATGAATGGCGGGACGTTCGCAGTGATATTCAGATGATTTTCCAGGATCCGCTGGCATCGCTGAACCCTCGCATGACCATTGGTGAAAT
>NZ_JBFWLF010000159.1:0-10334 GCF_050252275.1 Citrobacter sp.
TATTCCCATCACCGACCATAACCAGACATGCGGCCAACCCAGATTACCAAGCAGAAGGATACACAGCCCGCTTAGTTGAACTGGAACGGTACGCCAGATAAAGCGCGGTGAAGTGGGGTCTTTGATAAAATTCACGACGATGATGCTGGCAATAATCACCCCGCCAAATACAGGTACCTGAGTCCAGGCATACATACCGGGTGACATCCCGCCATCCTCAATCAGGATCACCGGAGAGAGAGCGACCCAGGTAATCATCGGCAGGTTACCGAACGACAGGGCCAGGGCACCCGTCAGTACCACCGGATGTCTGAAGGCGCTGATAAAATCGGATAATACATCTCCAGGATGAAACCCCTGGCCCTGACGTTTGACTGTCTCCGGCATTTTAAACATCAGCAAGGCCCAGGCCATCAGACTCATCCCTCCGATGATCGCAAATAACAGCTTCCAGTGCATAAAGGACATCAAACCTGCTCCAGCCAGTGGGCCGATGGCAGGCGCAAGCAATACGATTGAGGTCAGCGCCGCCATGATACGGATGGAATCCTTTTCATCAAAGGCCTCCTGTATTGACACATAACCAACGGTGGAGATGAAGCAAATACTGGTTCCCTGTATAAAACGGGCAATAAAATATTGCTCGATCGTGGTGACAAACATCATGCCCAGACAGGCCAGGGCAAAGATCATTGCACCAGTGAGCAGGACGGGACGGCGACCAATCCGGTCAGAGAGAGGACCGAGGAGCCACTGGAGCGCCAGACCTCCGGCCATATAAAGACTGACAGAGGCAGGCGCGAGAGTGATATCAGCCTGAAGCTCACGGATGATGTGGATGATGCCCGGCTGGATGAGATCCGTGGTCAGATAGGCTGAAAAATCGTAGATGACCATCGCCAGTGGAAATAATAGAACGCTGCCATACCTGCTAAGGCGTCCCGTAAATGGCTTCATAAACGGGTTCTCCGTTTTCTATAATTCCTTGATATTTATCAGCTCAGATCGTGCAGTTCTTTATCCATCGCAGGAGTCAGTCTGAGATCAAGAAATTCTACCTCCAACCCCTGGCGCTGAGGTGTACAACACATGACGCCCGTTCTTACTGGGCCCATGGGAAAATAACATAAGCGAAGTAATGGCCAGTGTTGTCCATCTGACGAGTACTGCAATCGTAACGCATCTTTCTTACGGGTCAGACGCAGCCAGAATTCCTTCGGATCCCCGGGAAAGAGTCCTGTAGCCCAGTCGGAATATCCCTGCGTGAGTACACTCCCGATTGCAGGTGCTCCATCGTTAAATTCGATGCCAGCTTTGAGCCAGTGCTGTTCGTCAGAGAGAATCATAATTCCGGCCTGGTCATAGAGTGTGGTGAAGTCTGCGCGGATCCTGACCTGAAAAGTAAAATCATCTGTTACGTCAGTGGCGTAGATATGACCTGAAAAACGCTCAAACCTGTACCAGGTATGACGCCAGAAATCGGTGTGATCATCAGTGATTACCGACAGGGTATTATTCCCGTAGTGCCATTTAGCGGGCTCATTGATCCATTCAAACTTGCAACTCATCATTATTCTCCTGTTATCCGGAATGCAGCATAACGATATTTTAAAATGTCAGTTCCATTTCAAACTGGCATAACGGTTCAGCCTGATAACCCGCCGCAGTAAATAATGGTGCCAGCATTTCTGGGAGCGCGGCTGATGTACCTGTGCCAGGCCATCTGGAATTGATTTTCTTCAGCATTGTTTTGCCAGTCCCTCGCTCCGCTAATCGGGTTGCACACCAAATTCGGTCAGACGCGCTTTGTCCATTCTGTGGGTTACGATGGCTATTGCCACCGGGTTATCATTGATCAGCCAGACAAACGAGTCTTTAGCTGATATCGGAATAACGGTCATGGATAAAGCTCTCCATTGCGGTTTTCGGGAGCTACAAGGGGAAAATATGCTCCTTGTTTTCTCAGACAGTGAAGCTGATTTCTACAGAGCGGGCACTGCGATCGCCCTCACCATGGTAAACAGCTTCAATATTGTTACCGTCCGGATCCAGAACAAAAGCGGCATAGTATCCGGGATGGTAGGTTCGTTCGGCGGGGGCGCCGTTATCATGTCCGCCATGATTTAGTGCTGCGCGGTAAAATGCGTCCACCGATTCACGGTCTGTGGCCTGAAAGGCCAGATGGTGTCGTCCTGTAGGCACCCCTCCAGCCCCCGAACTTTTTACCGATGAAATGACCAGTTCGTCAGCCCAGATATAATCGTCATCTGTGATAACCAGGGGGATCTTAAGTTCCGCCAGCACAGCAGTGTAAAATGCTTTGCTTGCGTCAAAGTTGTTTACCACGAGCTGGATATGGTCGATAAGTCTGCCACGATGAAGCGTATAGTTTTCCACGGCTCATTTCCTTATTCAGACTCTGCCAGTCAGGCCTGTATCTGTGAAATTGAACAAAAGTACAACCCTACGTATAGCTTATATTGCTGAAAAAATACGTTAATATTTGTGCTCTGTACCCGACAGGTATCAGAAAATCATTCCAGATTGAGTCTTTGGACAGGAATTACTATTCTGCTATTCGCTTAAGATCAGGCTCTCAATTGCCAGTTGTAAAATAAATAGCAGAGATGAGATGAGAGCAAGCCATTTTAGGGGGCGCAGTTTACGTTCAGGTATAGAGAGCGTATGGAGTATGGCATGACGCTTCATTTTATTGAGTGGCATGCTACCTCCTTGAAAAAGAGCCGCCTGCGCAGGCGGCTAAGCAATGAAAACAAGAGTTATTCCACAAACCAGGTCACTGTGAGCAAGGCCAGTTGTCATGGGGCTAACATAACGGTTGGGACGGTAGGAAAAAAGGCCACGGGTGGCCAAAAGTTTTCCATTTCGAGTCGACAGCTTCCTCCAGGAGTGCTGTTCGTTTGTTAGCCAGAACAGCTTAACGGATAAAAGCAGTATCTCCATGTTAAATGAGTGGTTGTTTAGCGTTTATTTAAACAATGCCGATCAAATAATACGTACTCAAATAATAAACCGAGCAGGACTATCCAGTCCTGCTAATTGACAGGCGTTCATGAGAACTGGAGAAATCATTCCTTCTGATGTGCCACAATGCAATCACACCCCGGTCAGGGGATTCCCGGGTTTAAGTAGCGTGATTAACCGGCACTGTATCTGAAAGTTATCACTTAACGAATAACGGCGTTCTTTTTTCAGCGTACTGAAGAACGATTTGAACACCGCATTATCCCAGCAGTTACTACGTCGGCTCATACTGGAGGCCAGGTTATTGGTCCAACAGAACCGCCGCCAGTCGCCACTGTCGTACTGGCTGCCCTGGTCTGAGTGCACGATAACCTCGTCGTCAGGTTTATGTCGCCAGACTGCAATCAGCAGCGCATCCAGTGCCAGCGAGTGGTTCACTTGCTTAATTATGCCTGATACATTGCATTGACAGCTCCGTCTGTAACGTTACACTAAACCGTTGTAGTTGATAATTCCTGAGAAGATGGCGATGCCGGGTATGAGTGTCTTCCGCCATTCATCGATTGCCGCAAAGGAGATGTATGGCGAATATTCGTGATGTCGCAAAGCATGCTGGCGTTTCCGTCAGTACGGTATCCAATGTGCTCAACGGTCGGACCGATCAAATGCGGGCTGAAACCCTGGCGCGTATCCAGCAGAGCATGCAGACGCTGAATTACTTTCCAAACCGGGTGGCGCAACAGCTCAAGACCGGTCAGGCCAAAATGATTGGTCTGCTGGTGCCGTCCATTGTGAATCCCAGCTTTGCTGCCCTGGCCCGTGAAGTCGATCTGGCCGCCAAAAAGCGCCAACTGCGGGTGCTGATTGGAAATACCTACCGACAAATTGAAGAAGAAGAAGCCTTTCTGGACGACATGTTTTCCCACGGCGTCCGGGGGATTATCGTTGCCGCCTGCGATATTGAAAAAGCGCATTTTGCGCAAGCGGCAGAGCAGGGCATGGTGATGGTGAACTATGATGGCCGTATGCCTGTGCGTGCTCAGTCGGGTCATTTTGCGCTGGACAGTGTATCAATGGATAACATTGAGGCCGGGCGAATGGCAGCAGAACACCTGATTGCACAGGGGTGCCGTCGCCTCGCGTTTGCCACGGTGGAAGGGATGACCCCCAGCCGTGCGCACAAAATTGAGGGCTTTCTCCGCGCGGTGCAAGACCACGGGCTTTATCGGGAAGGAATGATCGTTGAAGGCCAGGCCATGGCGGCCTATGGCGACACAGAAATGACAGAACTCGGGCGGGCGCTGGCGTTAAAAATCAGCCAGCAGCCGGTGTTCCCGGATGGTATTGTCGCGATCAACGATGCGTTGGGCATTGGGCTGATGGCTGGTCTGCATCAGGCCGGGATCCATGTGCCGGAACAGATCTCTATTGTGGGCATCGACAATATTCCGCTCTCCGGACTGGTTTTCCCTGGCCTGACGTCCATCATGCCGCCGCTTCGGGAGATGGCAGAAGTGATGGTGGAGCGGTTGATCGAGCGGACTGAAAATCCGGCCATTCCGCCAGAGGAGTTTCTGTTCCCTCCGTCGCTGGTTTCCCGACAATCGGTACAGTAGCGGCGAGGCACGAGAAGAACGATACGTTCTTCTCGCTCTGTCATACCAGCGTTGGGGCTACGGTCAGCAGAATATTGGCGAAGCGGCGGGTTTCGCCGGAGGCGATGACCAGGAGCGTGTCAGACGATTTGGCCAGCGAATAAAACGCGTTACGTTCAACATGTTCAACCTCGATCGCCTCAGAAAGCATGCCACGGTATTCACGCTCGACTGTATTATCAAAATCCGCCGGGCTTGCCATTAACGTGGCTTTTTCCACATTAATATAGCCAAGGATTTTCTCCAGAATGACGACACTCCCGATCATCCCTGGAGTGAAATTAAGCCAGATAATCCGTGCCTGCGCAGAAGTATTGGTTAGAAAAGAGTAATTGGCATCGGTGATTAAAATATTCGCCTTGTGTCCGCACTGTGCCAGCGCCTGTAATAAATCAGGATGAATAATATCTGACTTGATCATATGTCATACCTTTTAAAACTGGCGGGCATTATCGCCCGCCGCATTTTTATGCCCGGTAAATACCGCCGTTAATATCGATGGTGGCACCGGAAACGAAGCCATCATATTCAGAAGCGAGGAAACAGATGACCCTTGCCACATCTTCCGGGGTGCCCGCGCGTCCCAGAGGAATGGCCTGGATTGTCTGCTCGGCAGAGGCCTGCGTAGTATGCTGATTATGAAAACGCGTGCCGAGAATCAGTCCCGGCGCAACGGCATTGACGCGGATGCCGTGTTCACCGAGCTCCGCGGCAAGCGAGCGAGTCCAGGTTAGCACCGCGCCTTTGGTGGTGGAGTAGACCAGAGAACCTGCATGGCCGCCAGAGCGCCCGGCCAGGGAGGCCAGGTTAACAATACTGGCGCCGTCTGGCGCGGCCTTCAACCACGGTAATGCCTGCTGAGTGACATTCAGCATCGTCGTCATATTGACGTCGATCACCGTGCGCCAGAAATGTGGCTCAATCTCACCCAGCCATTTGCGGGCAATAATGCCGCCAACGTTATTGATCAGAATATCGATACCGCCGAGGAATTCCGCTGCCTGTGCCACACAGCGGGCTGCGTCTTCTTCATCGGTTAAATCGGCGAAACCACAGGCCGCGCGACAGCCTTGCTGTTCGGCGAGCGCCATTAATTCCCGTGGGCCTTCTTCGCCACTGAAATAATGAATATAAATATCGCATCCCGCCTCAATCAGTTTTTTCGCGCTCTCTTTACCAATGCCTTGTTCTGCACCTGTAATAAACGCTTTTTTACCCGTTAATAATCCCATTTCATACTCCCATTATTCATATTTAAACGGCATCAGGTAATGACGTGACATCGTTTTACCGTTTTTTGTGCGTGGATATCCCTGCCACCTGAGCGTGGCAAATACAGGACTTCATTATCAGTAGCCGGCCAGTCCGGGCAGCCAGGTGGTTAATGGTGGCGCCATGGCGACAATAATGATGCCGACAAAAACCACCGCCAGATATTTCGCCATCGGTTTGATGACGTGCTTCATCTCCACGCCACAAATGGCGCAGGTGGTATAGAGACCCAGGCCGATCGGCGGTGAGAACAGACCAAAGCCCATCGCCATGATCATCACAATGCCAAAGTGCAGCGGGTTAAAGCCAAGCTGAATGGCTATTGGCACCAGAATCGGGGCGAAAATGATCAGCGCAGGCGCACCTTCGAGAACCGCGCCAAAGATGATCAGAATAACAATGGTCAATATCAGGAACAGCCAGGCCCCTTGCTCCATGCCAATGCCAACCAGCAGTTCAGCGATCTGTTGTGGGATCATTTGAATGGTCAGGGCATAAGAAAGGCTGGTCGCACAGGCCACGATGAACAGCAGGACGCCGGACATTGCCGCAATATCAACGAACATTTTCACTGTGGCTTTCAGCGTCAGCTCACCAAACGCCAGGCGACCCACCACAATGGCGTAGATCACTGCGAAGGCGGAAATTTCCGTGGAGGTGGCGATCCCCATCATGACCCCGCGGCCAATCATGAAGATCATGACCAGACCGACAGCGGCACCGAGGTAAAGCTGAGTCCGCGGGCGTAATACCGGATAGGCTTCGCTGACGTTAATTTTCCCGCCGAAACGGTTGGCGGCGACCATTAACAGCACCAACAGGCAAGCTGCAGGGATGAGGCCTGCTATAAACAACGCGCCGATGGAAATATTGGCGACAAAGCCCATCACGATCAGGTTCACGCAGGGTGGAATGGTTTCCGCCATTACCGCGGAGGCGGCAAATACCCCGGCGGCTTCTTCGCTGTCCTGCTTCGCGCGACGTACCGCAGGCATTAACACTCCGCCGACGGCTGCCACATCCGCCAGTTTGGAACCGGAGATGCCTGAGAAAAAGGCCATCGACAGTACGGTGGTCATGTTCAGACCGCCGCGAAAGCGTCCCATACCACGCACAATCAGTTCGACCAGACGCGTGGACATGCCGTTGATTTCCATTGCCGCACCGGCGAGCAAGAAGAACGGAATCGCCAACAGAACAAAGTGGTCAACGCCCGCAGCTACCTGCTGTGAGAAAAAGACAAACGGCAGGGAAGGGTCGCAGATAAAAAAGACCATTGCCGACATGCCGAGCGTGAAGGCGATTGGCACACCGGCCAGAATGCCAAGCACGAAGCAAATCAGCATCAGGCCCGCCGCCGCGCTGGCCGGATCGGCCATCAGCGACAGTTTCAGATAACCCAGCGTCGCCAGCACAATGATCCCTGCGCCGCTAAGCAACACCACTTTTGTGCGTTCATGCAGCGCATGTTCCAGCGCAGCCACCATCATCACCACGGAACCGATTAATACCGGAATCACGTAAATGGTCTGCGGCAGGCCCGTCTCGGTGGTTTGCAGTCGCGCGGCCTGCACCAGATCATAACTGGAAACGACCAGTCCAACGGAGACCAGAAACAGGATCCAGCGGCTGGCATGAACAACGTAAGGGCGAACGCTTTCAGGCAGGAAGCGTAAGAACAGATCGACACCAATGTGTCCGCCTCGGCCGGTTGAGGTGGCGACGCCAAAAAAGACCAGCGCAATCATCAACGCTCGCGCCACCTCTTCCGCCCAGTGGATTGGTGAATGCAGGGCGTAGCGCCAGATCACCGAAGCAAATACCACCAGCACGTTGATAAACAGCACCAGCGCTCCGGCCCAGGACGTTAACGTGGTCAGAAATCGACTCAGCCGCCCCAACAGCGTCAACAAAGACTTTTCATCCTTTGTTTTCATCGGGATATCAGCCATGATGAACTCCTTTCATGGTTTGTGTGGGCAACATCACCGGCCCGCTACACTTAGCAGGCCGACGATGCTCGGCTTATGGTTTGTCGCTCGGCGCGGCGGCGCTGATCTCGTCCACCATCGGTTTCAGATCCGGGTATTTATCCAGGAAGGCTTTCCAGACAGGCTGTACGGCCTGTGCGAAGAAGGCGCGATCGGTTTCCCGGAAAGTGACACCTTTCGCCTCCAGGTTTTTAATCGCTTCCAGTTCCTTCTGGCTGGCCTGCTGGCGTTCGTATTCCGTGGCCTCTTTCGCTGCGGCCAGCACGTCGGCACGTAATGACTCTGGGATCTGCTCGAAGCTCTTCTTGTTCATGGCAATCATCAGCGGGTTATAGCTATGGCGGGTCAGCGTGCCATTTTTGATGATTTCATAATATTTGCTGGCGTAGATGGTGGGGGCATCATGTTCGACACCATCGATCACGCCCATTTGCAGGCTGGAATAGACTTCCCCGCCCGGCATGGGAATGGCCACCGCCCCCATGTGATTCAGCGTGGCGATAAAGTTAGGCACCGGCAGTACGCGGATTTTCAGATTCTTTAAATCCTCCGGCTTTTCAATTGCCTTTTTGGTGTACACGTTGCGCGCGCCAAGGTTATAGCCATAGCCCAGCACCATTACGTTTGCTTTATCCATCATCAGTTTAGAAAGCTGCTCACCGGCTTTGCCGTCCAGCGCTTTCCCGACCTGGTCATAGTCTTTAAACAGATACCCCAGATCCAGCACACCGACTTCCGGCACCAGCGTGGCCCAGATTGAGGTCCCTGAAATCATCATGTTAATGGCGCCGATACGGACCTGCTGTGTTGCATCGGCTTCTTTTCCCAGCATAGCGTTGGCAAAGTAATTAAGCTTAATCTGTCCTTTTAACTTCTCGTTTTTATTAAGGTTTTCCTGGAAGCGGTTGAACCAAATATAGTGCGCAGAGGAGTCATCTCCTGGCAGAGACGAGTAAACACGAAAATTGATGGCTGCCTGTGCTGAAGCGCTCAGCACACTGCCTGCAATCAGGGCGCTACTGAGGCAAGCGAGTGCCAGAAAACGTCTGGCTGAACGAAACGGGGTTGTTTTCATCATGATTATCCTTTCTCACAGTGTAGAGGTCGTGATAACGCCATCTGGCAAGGTGGACGCAGCCAGCTGGTTTAACGAAAAAGTCGCTGATTCTGTTTTCTGTAACGTTTTAGTGTAACGTTACAGACGCTATCCGACTCACTGTGCAAATGCAATATGCTTCCTTTCATCAAGATGAGTGATATGTGAATTTTGTGGCGGGTATCGCTAATTTCCGGGCGCGTGTTACAAAACCGAAACGGGGTGTTCGCTGTTTAGTCACTGTTTAGTGAGGCAGGCTCCAGAAACCGGTACGTCGTTGGTGCCCGGGAGCGCAGACAGCAGTCTGTGTAAACCGATTCGCGTCTGTCAGGTGATAACTTTTACGCATAGCTGCTTAGAAAATGGCATTTTTTACATAAGCATCAAGGTGATAGTGTCAATTGAAATGACAGAGAAAGCACGGTGCAGATGATGAAACATACCATTGGGATTCTGGGCGGCATGGGGCCCGCAGCAACGGCGGACATGCTGGAAAAATTTGTTGAATTGCGCAGCGCCAACTGCGATCAGCAGCATATCCCGCTCATCGTTAGCTCAATTCCGGACATTCCCGATCGTACAGCCTGTCTGCTTTCTGGTGGTCCCTCTCCCTTGCACTATCTGGAGCGTTATCTGCATATGCTGGAAGATGCAGGGGCTGAGTGTATCGTCATACCCTGTAACACCGCACACTACTGGTTTGATGATTTACGGGCAGTGGCAAAGGCGGAAATGATCAGCATTCTGGATGCCACGCTGAGTGAAATTCCTCCCGGCGTGACTCGCGTCGGCCTGCTGGCAACAAACGCCACGCTTGCGACAGGGTTATACCAGAAAAAAATGACTGCGCAGGGGCTCTCACTGGTTCAGCCGGAAGAGGCGGGGCAGGCGCAGGTGATGCAGGCAATTTACGCATTGAAAAGCGGAGATAAAGCCACCGCGCAAAGGTTGCTGTTTCCACAAATTGAGCGACTGATTTCCCATGGCGCGCAGATCATTATTATGGGCTGCACTGAGATCCCGTTAATTGTGGCCGGGCATGAGAGCAATTTTGGGTGCCGGTTTATTGACTCAACTGCGTCTCTGGTACACGCCGCCATTCGCTGGTATGAGTCATGGCCAGATACGCAGATGGATGAGCCTGTGCAGCAGGTTGCCTGCGTCTGAATTGCGCTCAGGGGACAGTATACAGATGGTGCAGTTCTTTCCAGAACCGCTCCGCCAGGGGCGTCATCCGCGTATCCATCCGGTAAGCATACGCCTGAATAGGAATAATCAGCTCGTCCTGGTTCAGCACAATGAGCTGTCGATTACGAATCTCCTGACGAATCGCAT
>NZ_JBFWLF010000160.1:0-10313 GCF_050252275.1 Citrobacter sp.
TTAAATCCATCAATGATACCTGGGGACATTTGAATGGCGACATCGTCCTGCGTAACGTCGCGCGCGAAGGGATTCAGATCATGCAACCCGCCGCCGTTTCTGTCTATCGCTATGGCGGTGAGGAGTATGCCGTGCTGTTCTCGGGTGAGCAATAGAACAACGCGCATACCCTACTGGAACGCGGGCGCATTGAGGTCGCGCAGCGCTCATGGCGTGACGAGGGACTGCACGTCACCTTTAGCGCTGGACTCGGGGAATGGAATCTGGAAGCGCAGGAACAGCTGATCATGCGTGTAGATGAAGCGCTATACAAAGCCAAACAGGAAGGAAAAAACCGGATTATTGCCGCGAATCGCTGATCATCCCTTCTCTGTAACGCCCGTTACGACGGGCTTTTTTTCATTTTGAGAAAAACCGCAACCGGTTTCATTATTTGTGCGATTTCTTTGTGATGCTTTACACACATTCGCGGTAAGGCGGTTGTTCTCATCACTCGCTCGGACTAAAGATGAAGTATCAATGGAACCGTGAGAGCGAACTATGAAGAATATCGTTTTATGCTGTGCCGCCGGTATGTCCACCAGCATGCTGGTACAACGAATGAAAGATGCCGCTCAGAAGAAAGGGATCGAAGTGACGATCAAGGCTGTGCCTGTCGCAGAGTTTAAAGAGAATATTGCCACGGCGGACATCGTCCTGTTGGGCCCGCAGGTCAAGTATGAGCAGGCAAAATTGCAGGCGCTGGCCGATCCGCTCGGTAAGAAAGTCGCCGTGATCGACATGATGGATTACGGCATGATGAAAGGCGATGCCGTGCTGGAAAAAGCCCTGAAGCTGATGGAGCCCTAACATGGAAGAGTTAGAAACCATCATTATGGAACTGCTGGTTAATGCCGGAGCCGCACGAAGCCAGGCATTGACTGCCCTGCAACTGGCTCGCAAAGGCGACTTTGCCGGTGCCGAACAGGCGATGGAAGAGTCACGCGATTACGTCAAACTGGCGCATAAAATCCAGACGCAACTGATCGGGATCGATGAAGGAACCGGTAAGCTGCCGGTGAATCTGATCACCGTCCACTCGCAGGACCATCTGATGAACGCGATGGTGATTCAGGATCTGGCAGGTGACATGATTGAACTGTATCGCCGAATCCCGCTGGCAAACTGATAAAAAAGCCTGGTGGCGCTACGCTTACCGGGCCTACAAAAACGCCATAAAAAAACCCGCCGAAGCGGGTTTTTTACTGTCAGGCAGTCAACGATTACTCGTTGTCAGAACCACCCAGACCTGCGTTCAGCAGTTCTGCCAGGCTGGCAGAGGCATCTTCTGCAGTCACCTGCGGTGCAGCCGGAAGTTCACCTGCAGCACGGCGACGCATACGATCCTGGTGGTACGCATAACCGGTACCCGCCGGGATCAGACGACCTACGATAACGTTCTCTTTCAGGCCACGCAGTTCGTCGCGTTTACCCGCAACGGCTGCTTCGGTCAGGACACGCGTGGTCTCCTGGAACGATGCGGCAGAGATGAACGACTCGGTTGCCAGAGACGCTTTGGTGATACCCAGCAGATCGCGGGAGAACGTGGCGCCCACTTTGCCGTTCGCTTCCAGTTCGCGGTTAGCGATCTTGACGCGGGAGTATTCAACCTGTTCGCCTTCCAGGAAGTCGGAGCTACCAGCGCTTTCGATGGTGGCTTTACGCAGCATCTGACGAACGATAACTTCGATGTGTTTATCGTTAATCTTAACGCCCTGCAGACGGTATACGTCCTGAACTTCGTTAACGATGTAACGAGTTACAGCATGAACACCACGCAGACGCAGAATGTCGTGCGGTGCTTCCGGACCGTCGGAAACCACGTCACCACGTTCTACACGTTCACCTTCGAACACGTTGAGCTGACGCCATTTCGGAATCATCTCTTCGTACGGATCGCTACCGTCTACCGGGGTGATAACCAGACGACGTTTCCCTTTGGTTTCTTTACCGAAGGAAATAATACCGCTGATTTCAGCCAGGATTGCCGGCTCTTTCGGACGACGTGCTTCGAACAGGTCCGCAACGCGCGGCAGACCACCGGTGATGTCCTTGGTACCGCCGGATTCCTGCGGAACACGCGCCAGGGTGTCACCAGAACTGATCTGTACGCCATCTTCCAACTGAACAATCGCTTTACCCGGCAGGAAGTACTGCGCAGGCATGTCGGTACCCGGGATCAGTACGTCGTTACCCTGAGCATCAACGATTTTCAGTGCAGGACGCAGATCTTTACCACCGGTAGTACGTTCTGCGGAATCCAGAACCACCAGAGAAGACAGACCGGTTAACTCGTCGGTCTGACGCGTAATGGTCTGGCCGTCGATCATGTCAGTGAAGCGGACAAAACCACTCACTTCCGTGATAACCGGCATGGTGTGCGGATCCCAGTTTGCTACGGTTTCACCGCCGGCAACCTGCTCACCATCACCTTTCGCCATCACAGAGCCGTAAGGCACTTTATAGCTTTCTTTGGTACGACCGAATTCGTCGATCAGTTTCAGCTCAGTATTACGGGAGGTGATCACCAGTTTACCGCTGGAGTTCACAACCGACTTCGCATTGCTCAGACGGATGCTACCTTTGTTTTTCACCTGGATGCTGGATTCAGCAGCCGCACGAGATGCCGCACCACCGATGTGGAACGTACGCATCGTCAGCTGTGTACCCGGCTCACCGATGGACTGTGCCGCGATAACGCCGATAGCTTCACCTTTGTTGATGATGTGGCCACGCGCCAGGTCACGACCATAGCAGTGCGCACATACACCAAAGTCGGTGTCACAGGATACAACAGAGCGAACTTTCACAGAGTCAACGGAGTTTGCTTCCAGCAGATCACACCACTGTTCGTGCAGCAGCGTGTTGCGCGGAACCAGAATATCCGCCGTACCCGGCTTCAGAATGTCTTCTGCGGTTACACGACCCAGAACGCGATCGCGCAATGGCTCTTTAACATCACCACCCTCGATAACCGGGGTCATGGTGATACCTTCCAGCGTGCCGCAGTCGTCTTCGGTAACAACCAGATCCTGTGCAACGTCAACCAGACGACGCGTCAGGTAACCGGAGTTCGCTGTTTTCAGTGCGGTATCCGCCAGACCTTTACGCGCACCGTGCGTGGAGATGAAGTACTGGAGTACGTTCAGACCTTCACGGAAGTTCGCGGTGATCGGCGTTTCGATGATGGAGCCATCCGGCTTCGCCATCAGACCACGCATACCCGCCAGCTGACGAATCTGTGCAGCAGAACCACGCGCACCGGAATCGGCCATCATGTAGATGCTGTTGAAGGAAACCTGCTGCTCTTCCTGACCGTCACGGTTAATCACGGTTTCGGTTTGCAGGTTATCCATCATCGCTTTGGATACACGATCGTTCGCCGCAGCCCAGATATCGATAACTTTGTTATAGCGTTCACCGGCGGTGACCAGACCAGACTGGAACTGTTCCTGGATCTCAGCCACTTCCGCTTCCGCTTCAGAGATGATCTCGTGTTTTTTCTCCGGGATGACCATGTCATCGATACCAACGGATGCACCTGAACGCGCTGCATAAGCAAAGCCGGTGTACATCGTCTGGTCCGCAAAAATAACGGTCGGTTTCAGGCCCAGAATACGGTAGCAAGTGTTCAGCATCTTGGAGATGGCTTTCTTACCCAGCGCCTGGTTGACGATGGAGAAAGGCAGACCTTTCGGTACGATCATCCACAGGATTGCACGACCTACCGTCGTATCAATCAGGCTGGTTTTCGCAACGAACTCGCCGTTAGCATCTTTTTCGTATTCGGTGATACGCACTTTAACGCGCGCATGCAGAGAGGCCAGGCCAGCGCGATAAATACGCTCAGCTTCTTTCGGGCCAGTCAGCACCATGCCTTCGCCTTTGGCGTTAACACAGTCACGGGTCATGTAATACAGACCCAGTACAACGTCCTGAGACGGAACGATGATAGGTTCGCCGTTCGCCGGGGACAGGATGTTGTTGGTAGACATCATCAGCGCACGCGCTTCGAGCTGGGCTTCCAGCGTCAGCGGTACGTGAACAGCCATCTGGTCACCATCGAAGTCGGCGTTGTATGCCGCACAAACCAGCGGGTGCAGCTGGATAGCTTTACCTTCGATAAGAACAGGTTCAAACGCCTGGATACCCAGACGGTGCAGTGTTGGTGCACGGTTCAGCAGTACCGGGTGTTCGCGGATAACTTCGTCCAGGATATCCCAAACGACAGCTTCTTCACGCTCAACCATTTTCTTCGCGGCTTTGATGGTGGTGGCGAGGCCACGCAATTCCAGCTTGCCGTAGATGAACGGTTTGAACAGCTCCAGTGCCATTTTCTTCGGCAGACCGCACTGATGCAGACGCAGGTATGGACCTACGGTGATAACAGAACGACCGGAGTAGTCAACACGCTTACCGAGCAGGTTCTGACGGAAACGACCCTGCTTACCTTTGATCATGTCGGCCAAAGATTTCAGAGGACGTTTGTTAGAACCAGTGATCGCACGACCGCGACGACCGTTATCCAGCAGGGCGTCAACCGCTTCCTGCAGCATACGTTTTTCGTTGCGTACGATGATGTCCGGCGCAGCCAGATCCAGCAGACGTTTCAGACGGTTGTTACGGTTGATCACGCGACGATACAGATCGTTCAGATCCGACGTTGCGAAACGACCACCATCCAGCGGAACCAGCGGACGCAGATCTGGCGGCAGAACCGGCAGAACGGTCAGGATCATCCACTCCGGCTTATTGCCAGACTGAACGAACGCTTCCAGCAGCTTGATACGCTTGGTCAGCTTCTTACGCTTGGTTTCGGAGTTGGTTTCGTTCAGCTCTTCACGCAGAGTTTCACACTCTTGCTCCAGATCCATGCTCTTCAGCAAGGCCTGAATAGCTTCCGCACCCATCTTCGCGTCAAATTCGTCACCGAACTCTTCCAGCGCATCCAGATACTGTTCTTCAGTCAGGATCTGCTGGCGTTCCAGATTGGTCATACCGCCTTCGATAACCACATAGGATTCGAAGTACAGTACGCGTTCGATATCGCGCAGCGGCATATCGAGCAACAGGCCGATACGGGACGGCAGAGATTTCAGGAACCAGATGTGAGCAGTCGGGGACGCCAGCTCGATGTGGCCCATACGCTCACGGCGTACTTTAGTCTGGGTCACTTCAACGCCGCACTTCTCACAGATCACACCGCGGTGTTTCAGGCGCTTGTACTTACCGCACAGGCACTCGTAGTCTTTTACCGGCCCAAAGATACGGGCGCAGAAAAGGCCGTCACGCTCAGGTTTGAACGTACGGTAGTTAATGGTTTCCGGCTTCTTAACTTCACCGAAAGACCATGAACGGATCATGTCTGGCGAAGCCAGAGCAATTTTGATCGCATCAAACTCTTCGGTTTTAGTTTGCGCTTTCAGAAACTTTAATAAGTCTTTCACGGATTTGCTCCCGTCGGAGTTAGCACATTCCGCTGCCGGGTGTTATCCCGGCAGCAGTGACCTGTTTGAGCGAGAATTACTCGTCTTCCAGTTCGATGTTGATACCCAGCGAACGAATCTCTTTCAACAGTACGTTGAAGGATTCCGGCATGCCCGGTTCCATCTGATGGTTGCCATCTACGATGTTCTTATACATCTTAGTACGGCCGTTCACGTCATCAGACTTAACGGTGAGCATTTCCTGCAGGGTGTATGCCGCGCCGTATGCTTCCAGCGCCCACACTTCCATCTCCCCGAAGCGCTGACCACCGAACTGCGCCTTACCACCCAGCGGCTGCTGAGTAACCAGGCTGTAGGAACCGGTGGAACGAGCGTGCATCTTATCGTCGACCAGGTGGTTCAGTTTCAGCATGTACATATAACCTACGGTTACCGGACGCTCGAACTGCTCACCCGTACGGCCGTCGAACAGCGTGATCTGACCGGAAGTCGGCAGGTCACCCAGTTTCAGCAGCTCTTTAATTTCCGCTTCTTTCGCACCGTCGAACACCGGCGTTGCGATTGGCATACCTTTGCGCAGGTTTTCAGCCAGACGCAGAACTTCTTCATCGCTGAAGGTATTCAGGTCAACTTTCTGACGAACGTCAGCACCCAGATCGTACGCACGCTGGATGAACTCGCGCAGTTTCGCGACTTCCTGCTGCTGTTTCAGCATGGCGTTGATCTTATCGCCGATACCTTTCGCAGCCATACCCAGGTGGGTTTCCAGAATCTGACCGATGTTCATACGAGACGGTACGCCCAGCGGGTTCAGTACGATATCTACCGGCGTACCGTTAGCATCGTGCGGCATATCTTCGATCGGGTTGATCTTAGAAATGACACCCTTGTTACCGTGACGACCTGCCATCTTGTCACCAGGCTGGATACGGCGTTTAACGGCCAGATAGACCTTAACAATCTTCAGCACGCCCGGTGCCAGATCGTCGCCTTGGGTGATTTTGCGGCGTTTCGCTTCGAGTTTTTTCTCGAACTCGTGTTTCAGTTCGTCGTACTGCTCAGCCAGCTGTTCCAGCTGATTTTGTTTCTCTTCATCGGTCAGGCCGAGTTCCAGCCAGCGATCGCGAGGCAGTTTGTCGAGCTTCTCAGCTTCAACACCACCGGCAACCAGCACAGCATAGATACGGCTGAACAGACCAGCTTCGAGGATCTGCAGTTCTTCAGACAGGTCTTTCTTCGCCTGCTTCAGCTGCATCTCTTCGATTTCCAGCGCACGTTTGTCTTTTTCTACGCCATCGCGAGTAAAGACCTGAACGTCGATAACCGTACCGGAAACACCGTTTGGTACGCGCAGAGAAGAGTCTTTAACGTCAGACGCTTTCTCACCGAAGATCGCACGCAGCAGTTTTTCTTCTGGCGTCAGCTGGGTTTCACCTTTCGGCGTTACCTTACCCACCAGAATGTCACCGCCGGTCACTTCCGCACCGATGTAAACGATACCGGATTCATCCAGTTTAGAGAGCGCAGCTTCACCCACGTTCGGGATGTCAGCGGTGATCTCTTCCGGCCCCAGCTTGGTGTCACGGGACACGCACGCCAGTTCCTGAATGTGGATGGTGGTGAAACGGTCTTCCTGGACAACACGCTCGGAAACGAGGATGGAGTCTTCGAAGTTGTAACCGTTCCACGGCATGAACGCGACGCGCATGTTCTGACCGAGCGCCAGTTCACCGAGGTCGGTGGACGGACCGTCTGCCAGTACATCACCACGTTCAACCGGCTCGCCCAGAGAGACACACGGCATCTGGTTGATACAGGTGTTCTGGTTAGAACGGGTGTATTTGGTCAGGTTGTAGATGTCGATACCCGCTTCGCCCGGGTACATCTCGTCTTCGTTAACTTTGATAACGATACGGGAAGCATCCACGTACTGAACGGTACCGCCACGTTTAGCCACCGCAGTAACACCGGAGTCAACGGCAACAGCACGTTCCATACCGGTACCTACCAGCGGCTTATCAGCGCGCAGAGTCGGAACCGCCTGACGTTGCATGTTCGCACCCATCAATGCACGGTTGGCGTCATCGTGTTCCAGGAACGGGATCAGGGACGCACCGACGGAAACCACCTGCTGAGTGGAAACGTCCATGTAGTCAACCTGGTCACGGCTGAACAGGCTGGATTCACCTTTGCTACGGCAGGTCACCAGATCTTCTACGAAGTGGCCATCGTCATCCAGGTTGGAGTTCGCCTGAGCGATAACGAAGTTACCTTCTTCAATAGCAGACAGGTAATGAATCTCATCTGTCACAATGCCATCAACCACGCGACGATACGGCGTCTCGAGGAAGCCATATTCGTTAGTCTGTGCGTACACGGACAGGGAGTTGATCAGACCGATGTTCGGACCTTCAGGCGTTTCGATTGGACATACGCGACCATAGTGCGTCGGGTGTACGTCTCGAACTTCAAAGCCAGCGCGCTCACGCGTCAGACCGCCTGGGCCGAGTGCAGAGATACGACGTTTGTGCGTAATCTCAGACAGCGGGTTGTTCTGGTCCATAAACTGAGACAGCTGGCTGGAACCGAAGAACTCTTTCACTGCTGCAGAAATCGGTTTGGCGTTGATCATGTCCTGAGGCATCAGGGTATCCAGATCGCCCAGAGACAGACGCTCTTTCACCGCACGCTCAACACGTACCAGGCCAACGCGGAACTGGTTTTCCGCCATTTCGCCTACGGAACGGATACGGCGGTTGCCGAGGTGGTCGATATCATCGACTTCGCCTTTACCGTTACGGATATCGATGAGCTTCTTCATCACTTCGATGATGTCGTCTTTGCTCAGGATACCGGAACCTTCGATTTCGTCGCGCAGCAGAGAACGGTTGAACTTCATACGACCGACCGCAGACAGGTCATAACGGTCTTCAGAGAAGAACAGGTTCTCAAACAGGCTTTCAGCCGCTTCACGTGTCGGCGGCTCACCCGGGCGCATCATGCGGTAGATTTCTACCAGCGCGCTCAGACGATCGTTAGTTGGGTCGACGCGTACGGTTTCAGAAATGTACGGGCCGTGATCCAGATCGTTGGTGAACAGGGTTTCGATACGTTTGTGGCCAGACTGGCTCAGCTTAGCCAGCAGATCCAGGCTCAGCTCCATGTTCGCCGGGCAGATCAGCTCGCCAGTGGATTCGTCAACGTAATCTTTCGCAGCCACTTTGCCCGCAATGTACTCAACCGGAACTTCGATATGTTTGATATCGTCTTTTTCCAGTTGGCGGATGTGACGCGCAGTGATGCGGCGGCCTTTTTCAACGTAGATTTTACCGTTCGCTTCGATATCGAAGGAGGCGGTTTCACCACGCAGACGTTCAGGCACCAGCTCCATCTGCAGCTTGTTGTCGCGAATCTCGAAAATCACTTTTTCGAAGAACAGATCCAGGATCTGCTCCGTGGTGTAGTTCAGCGCACGCAGAATAATGGTCGCAGGCAGTTTACGGCGACGGTCGATACGTACGAACAGGTTGTCCTTCGGATCGAATTCGAAGTCCAGCCAGGAACCACGGTAAGGAATGATGCGCGCGTTATACAGCACTTTACCCGAAGAGTGGGTTTTACCTTTGTCGGAGTCAAAGAAGACGCCCGGACTACGGTGCAGCTGAGAAACGATAACACGCTCAGTACCGTTGATAACAAAGGTACCGTTGTCGGTCATGAGCGGAATTTCGCCCATGTAGACTTCTTGTTCTTTAATGTCTTTAACGGTGCCTTCCGGCGCTTCGCGCTCGTAGATCACCAGACGCAGTTTTACGCGCAGCGGTGCGGAATAGGTCACGCCACGGATCTGACATTCCTGAACGTCAAACACCGGTTCGCCAAGGCGGTAGCTGACGTACTGCAGCTCGGAGTTACCGCTGTAGCTCTGAATCGGGAACACGGAACGGAAGGCTGCTTCCAGACCGTACTGCCCTTCAGGATCTTGCTCGATAAACTTCTGGAACGAGTCAAGCTGGATAGAAAGGAGATATGGAATGTCCAGAACTTGTGGACGTTTACCAAAATCCTTACGAATACGTTTTTTCTCGGTATAGGAGTAAACCATAGGGTTCCTCAGCTCGCTGACAAGTCGACCCATCTGTCCGACGAAGGGACAGTTTGTGCAACACCATTTTGTGGACCGGAAAATTGAATACTTTCCGCAATACCTGTTGCTATCACGCTTAAACCATTTCATTGCGATTTACACAGAGCGAGCACCCTGTCGCAGTATATTAAGTCGTCGATAGAAACAAGCATTGAAAGACACATCGATAGTCAAACAGTGTGAAATGCTACCGAGGCCTTACAGCGCAAAAAGGCTGGTGACTAAAAAGTCACCAGCCATCAGCCTAATTACTTAGGCTGCAACCAGAAAAGTTGGCTTATTTAACTTCAACTTCAGCGCCAGCTTCTTCCAGAGATTTTTTCAGTGCTTCTGCGTCGTCTTTGCTCACGCCTTCTTTCAGCGCAGCTGGAGCAGATTCTACCAGGTCTTTAGCTTCTTTCAGACCCAGACCGGTAGCGCCACGAACAGCTTTGATTACTGCAACTTTGTTCGCGCCAGCAGCTTTCAGAATTACGTCGAATTCAGTTTTCTCTTCAGCAGCGTCAGCAGCTGGGCCAGCAGCAACAGCTACAGCAGCAGCAGCAGAAACACCGAATTTTTCTTCCATTGCAGAGATCAGCTCAACAACGTCCATTACGGACATAGCGGATACTGCTTCAATGATTTGATCTTTAGTGATAGACATTTAAATTGTTCCTGAATATCAGAATAAGTTTATA
>NZ_JBFWLF010000161.1:0-10306 GCF_050252275.1 Citrobacter sp.
ACGTTTTATCACTCGTTTGGATCTTTACCCGCCAGCAGCTTATCCAGCTCATCACCGCCTACGTGACGGAAATCCAGGCCCTTCACGAAGTAGAAGATGTATTCGCAGATATTCTGGCAGAGGTCGCCGATACGCTCGATAGAGCGCGCGCAGAACAACGCGGTTAACACGCTGGGAATGGTGCGGGAATCTTCCATCATGTAGGTCATCAGTTGACGCACGATCCCTTCGTATTCCTGGTCCACTTTCTTGTCTTCACGGTAGATACGCACTGCTTCATCCAGATCCATCCGCGCAAACGCATCCAGCACGTCGTGCAGCATCTGTATGGTGTGACGCCCCAGTGACTCCAGGCTCACCAGCAGCGGCTGATGCTGCTGGGAGAACTTCTCCAGCGCGGTACGACAGATTTTATCCGCCACGTCGCCAATACGTTCCAGTTCGGCGATGGTTTTGATGATCGCCATCACCAGACGCAGATCGCTCGCCGTCGGCTGGCGCTTGGCGATGATGCGAACACAGGCTTCATCAATCGCCACTTCCATCATATTGACGTGCTTATCGCCATCAACAACGCGTTTCGCCAGCTCGCTGTCCTGATTGTGCATCGCGGTGATGGCATCAGAAAGCTGCTGCTCGACCATGCCGCCCATCGTCATTACCTGAGTGCGGATGCTTTCCAGTTCGGCGTTGAACTGACCGGAAATGTGTTTATTAAGGTTTAAATTGTCCATCATTTCTCCAGATGCCCGGGCATATCAACCGTAGCGGCCAGTAATGTAATCTTCGGTTTGTTTCTTCGCGGGCTTGGTGAACAGGTCGTCCGTGTTGCTGAACTCAATCAACTCGCCCAGGTACATAAACGCCGTATGATCGGAACAACGCGCAGCCTGCTGCATGTTGTGGGTCACGATCACCACGGTGTAATCCTGTTTCAGCTCGGTAATCAGCTCTTCGATACGACCGGTTGAGATCGGATCCAGTGCTGAGCACGGCTCATCCAACAGCAAGACTTCCGGGCGAATGGCGATACCTCGCGCGATGCACAGACGCTGCTGCTGACCACCGGAGAGAGAATATCCGCTCTGGTGCAATTTATCTTTGGTTTCATTCCATAGTGCGGCCTTGGTCAACGCCCACTGCACACGCTCGTCCATATCCGCCCGGGACAGCTTCTCAAACAGACGCACGCCAAAGGCGATGTTGTCGTAGATAGACATCGGGAACGGCGTCGGCTTCTGGAACACCATCCCGACTTTGGCACGCAGCAGGGCGATATCCTGGGTATTGGTGAGAATATTGTCACCATCGAGCAGAATTTCACCTTCCGCACGCTGTTCCGGGTAGAGTTCAAACATCTTGTTGAACGTACGCAACAGCGTCGATTTACCGCAGCCAGAAGGCCCGATGAATGCCGTTACCTGGTTCTTTGCAATATCCAGGTTGATGTTCTTCAGGGCATGGAATTTGCCGTAGTAGAAGTTCAAATCACGAACCTGAATCTTACCCGGAGCAGTATCAACCATACTCATTTTACTCTTTTCCTTATCATGCCTGATGGCGCTTCGCTTATCAGGCCTACAACAAATAGGTTCAACCGTAGGCCGCACGCCGCCATCCGGCAACGTGTTAACCGTGTTTGCTCTTGGCGAAAATTACGCGCGCCAGAATGTTCAGCAGCAATACGCACAGCGTGATAATCAGCACCCCGGCCCACGCCAGTTGCTGCCATTCCGCAAACGGGCTCATCGCAAATTTAAAGATGGTGACCGGCAGGTTGGCGATCGGCTGCATCATATCGGTACTCCAGAACTGATTGGAGAGCGCGGTAAACAGCAGCGGAGCGGTTTCACCTGCGATACGCGCAATCGCCAGCAGGATACCGGTCATGATCCCGGAGACAGACGCTTTCAGCGTAATCGCGGAGATCATTTTCCATTTCGGCGTCCCCAGCGCATAAGCCGCTTCACGCAGACTGTCCGGCACCAGCTTCAACATGTTTTCGGTGGTTCGAATCACGATAGGCACCTGCAGCAGCGCCAGCGCAATCACGCCCGCCCAACCGGAGAAGTGCTCCATCTGCGCCACCACAATGGTGTACACGAACAGACCAACCACAATAGACGGGGCGGAAAGCAGAATGTCATTGATGAAGCGAATCACTTCCGCCAGCCAGGATTTGCGACCATATTCCGCCAGATAAATCCCGGCCATGATGCCCAGCGGCGTACCAAACACGGTTGCCCAGAGGATCAACAGACCACTGCCCGCCAGGGCGTTCGCCAGACCGCCACCCGCCGTGTTCGGCGGCGGCGTCATTTCGGTGAACAGCGCCAGCGACATCCCGTCGATACCACGGGAAATGGTGGACATCAGGATCCAGACGAGCCAGAACAGACCAAACGCCATCGTCGCCATAGAAAGCGTCAGGGCGATGCGGTTTTTCATCCGGCGCTTAGCCTGCATTTTGCGGCGGGATTCCGCCAGTTCCGCGCTGGTTTGCATTTCAAGCGTAGCCATTAGCGTGCCCCCTCGTTCTTCGCAAGGCGCAAAATCATAAACTTAGACGCTGCCAGCACGATGAAGGTAATCACGAACAGAATCAGACCCAGTTCCATCAACGCCGCAACGTGCAGGCCAGACTCCGCTTCCGCAAATTCATTCGCCAGCGCCGAGGTGATGCTGTTACCCGGCATATACAGCGATGCGCTGTCGAGCTGGTAGGTGTTGCCGATGATGAAGGTCACCGCCATCGTTTCACCCAGTGCTCGTCCCAGACCCAGCATGATGCCGCCAATTACCCCATTTTTGGTGAACGGCAACACGATGCGCCAGATAACCTCCCAGGTGGTACAGCCGATACCGTAGGCAGACTCTTTCATCATCACCGGCGTCTGTTCAAATACATCACGCATTACAGCTGCAATGTAAGGGATGATCATGATGGCGAGGATCACGCCAGCCGCCAGAATACCGATACCAAACGCCGGGCCGGAGAACAGTGCGCCAACAAACGGAATGTTGGAAAGGATATTACCGACCGGTTCCTGAAAATAAGTGGCAAACAGTGGAGCAAAGATAAACAGGCCCCACATGCCGTAGACGATACTCGGGATAGCTGCCAGCAATTCAATCGCAATCCCCAGCGGACGACGCAGCCAGCCTGGCGCGAGTTCGGTCAGAAACAGGGCAATGCCGAAGCTCACCGGAACGGCGATCAGCAGTGCTATAAAAGAGGTGACCAGCGTACCGTAGATCGGTACCAGCGCCCCGTAGATATCGTTTGGCGCGTCCCAGTCTTTGGTCCACAGGAAAGAGAAACCAAATTTCTCAATGCTGGGCCAGGAGGAGATGATCAGAGAGACAATAATGCCACCCAACATCAATAGCACAATCAGCGCAGCCAGTTTTACCAGCGCGCTGAAGATTTTGTCACCCTTTTTACCCGGTGGGTTAAAAGCAGGCTTGGTTGCAGCCATAAATCACTCTTTAAGTTTGGGCCAGGAAGCGCGCATTTTATCGCGCTTCCTGGCTAACGTAATGCCATACCCTAAATAATTCGAGTTGCAGCAAGGCGGCAAGCTTGTGAATCCCCAGGAGCATAGATTCACTATGTGACTGGGGTGAACAAACGCAGCCAACGCAGCTGCGGCTCGAAGTATGACAGGTATTTAGTACAGCGCTTTACCGCTGCTGTCTTTCACATTGGTCTTCCATGCTGCACGGATCTGCTCTACCACGCTGTCCGGCAGGCTGGCGTAATCCAGGTCATTAGCCTGTTTGCCGCCATTTTTGTATGCCCAGTCGAAGAATTTCAGTACTTCAGCACCCTGCTCAGGTTTCTTCTGCTCTTTATGAATCAGAATAAAGGTGGTGGAGGTAATCGGCCACGCATCATCACCTTTCTGGTTCGTCAGATCCTGTGCGAAGGATTTACTCCAGTCAGCGCCTTTCGCGGCGTTAGCGAAGTTCTCTTCAGTCGGACTAACCGGTTTACCGTCAGCAGAAACCAGTTTGGTGTATGCCAGGTTGTTCTGCTTAGCGTAAGCGTATTCAACGTAGCCGATGGAACCTGGCAGACGCTGTACGAACGCGGCGATACCGTCGTTACCTTTACCGCCCAGACCGGTTGGCCAGTTAACGGTAGAGCCAGCGCCCACTTTGGTTTTCCACTCTTCGTTCACTTTCGCCAGATAGCTGGTGAAGACGAAGGAGGTACCAGAACCATCGGCACGACGCACAACGGCGATGTTCTGAGAAGGCAGTTTCACGCCTGGGTTCAGTTTGGTGATGGCTTCATCATCCCACTTCTTGATTTTACCCAGGTAGATGTCACCCAGCGTTTTACCATCCAGTACCAGTTCGCCAGACTTCAGACCAGGGATGTTCACCGCCAGTACCACGCCGCCAATCACGGTCGGGAACTGGAACAGGCCTTCCTGATTCAGTTTTTCGTCAGACAGCGGCGCATCAGAGGCACCGAAATCAACGGTATTCGCTGTAATTTGTTTAACACCACCGGAGGAGCCGATACCCTGGTAGTTAACTTTACTACCGGTCTCTTTCTGATAAGTATCAGCCCATTTGGCATACACCGGCGCAGGAAAAGTTGCACCTGCGCCTGTCAGACTTGCTGCTGCTAATGCAGAGAAAGCGCTCATAGATAAGGTCGCGGCGACAACAGTTGCGACAGTGGTACGCATAACTTTCATAATGTCTCCTGCAAGATTTTCGTAAATCATTGTTAAGTGGCTACGATGAGCAAAATAGGACAAACAGGTGACAGTTAAATGTACGAAATATGACAGTTTTATGACAATGAAAATTTCCGTTAAATCAGAATGGTTTTTTTCCTGTTTATCATTAAGTTAACTGAAAATATGACAATAGCTTTTCAGGAAAATTTTCTTTTTGTGACACTGAAAAAAGTAGCTGAAGATGACGATTTGTCACAGTAAAACGGCGGGAAAATTGATTAAAAACAGCACAGGAATGAAAAAAATGCCCCGCTTTCGCAGGGCATGAGCGTTTTACTCGACGGTAACTGATTTTGCCAGGTTGCGCGGCTGATCCACGTCGGTGCCTTTAATCAGCGCCACGTGATAAGCCAGCAGTTGCAGCGGCACGGTATAGAAGATCGGTGCAATCACCTCTTCCACATGCGGCATCTCAATGATGTGCATATTGTCGCTGCTGGCAAAACCGGCGTCCTGATCGGCGAAGACATACAGCTGACCGCCACGGGCGCGCACTTCTTCAATGTTGGACTTCAGTTTTTCCAGCAGTTCGTTGTTTGGTGCAACAACGATAACCGGCATATCGGCATCAATCAGCGCCAGCGGGCCGTGTTTCAGCTCACCTGCCGCATAGGCTTCTGCGTGGATATAGGAGATCTCTTTCAGCTTCAACGCGCCTTCGAGAGTGATCGGATACTGATCGCCACGGCCCAGGAACAGGGCATGGTGTTTGTCAGAGAAATCTTCAGCCAACGCTTCAATGCGTTTGTCCTGAGAGAGCATTTGCTCGATACGGCTCGGCAGCGCCTGCAGGCCATGAACAATGTCATGCTCAATGGACGCATCCAGACCTTTCAGACGCGCCAGTTTCGCCACCAGCATCAGCAGAACGGTTAACTGAGTGGTAAAGGCTTTCGTCGACGCCACGCCGATTTCCGTGCCGGCATTGGTCATCATCGCCAGATCCGATTCACGTACCAGAGAAGACCCCGGAACGTTACAGATAGCGAGTGAACCCAGATAGCCCAGTTCTTTCGACAAACGCAGGCCTGCCAGCGTATCCGCCGTTTCACCCGACTGAGACAGCGTGATCATCAGGCTATTACGGCGTACTGCTGATTTGCGGTAGCGGAATTCAGAAGCGATTTCGACGTCGCACGGAATACCGGCCAAAGATTCAAACCAGTAGCGAGAAACCATCCCGGAGTTGTAAGACGTGCCACACGCGATGATCTGGATATGCTCAACCTGAGACAACAGCTCGTTAGCTTTTGGCCCAAGTTCGCTTAAATCCACTTCGCCGTGGCTGATGCGCCCGGTCAGAGTGTTTTTAATCGCATTCGGCTGTTCGTAAATCTCTTTCTGCATGTAGTGGCGATAGATACCTTTATCACCCGCGTCATATTGCAGATTAGATTCGATATCCTGACGCTTCACGTCCGCGCCCGTTTTATCAAAAATCGCGACGGAACGGCGAGTCACTTCCGCAATATCGCCTTCTTCCAGGAAGATAAAGCGACGGGTCACCGGCAGCAGCGCCAACTGATCGGAGGCGATAAAGTTTTCGCCCATTCCCAGACCGATAACCAGCGGGCTACCTGAACGTGCAGCCAGCAACGTATCTGGATGACGGGTATCCATGATGACCGTACCGTACGCGCCGCGCAGTTGCGGGATGGTACGCAGCACAGCATCACGCAGCGTACCGCCCTGTTTCAGCTCCCAGTGCACTAAGTGAGCAATTACTTCGGTGTCGGTTTCTGAAACGAAAGTATAGCCACGCGCTTTAAGTTCTTCACGCAGTGGTTCATGGTTTTCGATGATGCCGTTATGCACCACCACAATGTGTTCAGAAACATGCGGATGCGCGTTTGCTTCTGAAGGTTCGCCATGCGTAGCCCAACGGGTGTGAGCAATACCAGTACCGCCATGCAGCGGATGTTCTTCCGCAGCCTGAGACAGCATCTGTACTTTACCCAGACGACGCAGACGGGTCATATGACCTTCTGCATCTACCACGGCCAGACCCGCAGAGTCGTAACCACGGTATTCCAGACGACGTAAACCTTCGAGAAGGATTTCAGCTACATCACGTTGCGCGATAGCGCCAACAATTCCACACATAGTTTTTTATTCCGAATCAAGGCATTATGCCTGTCGTTGTCTTTCGACCTGTATGCCCGTATTTTGGGCGCCCCGAGCCTTGTAGAGAGTGGGGTTATTTTTATGGGTACTGCTGGGGGGAAATATATCTTTACTTCCTCACCCGGGTTGGCCTGATGCAGGCAACGCCTTATCCGGCCAACAAAACATCACTGAACGTAGGCCGGATAAGCGAAAGCGCCATCCGGCAAAAATATCTACTTTTTCTTCACCGGGCGTTTCCAGCCCTGCTTATTCACCTGCGGAACACGGCTGATGACCAACTCATTATCAGCCACGTTACGGGTGACGGTGGTCCCGGCAGCGATGGTTGCCCCATGGCCTACGGTCACTGGCGCCACCAGCTGAGTATCGGATCCGACAAACACATCGTCGCCAATAATGGTTTTAAACTTGTTCGCGCCGTCGTAGTTGCAGGTAATGGTGCCTGCGCCAATGTTCACATTGTCGCCAATTTCCGCATCGCCCAGATAGGTCAGGTGACCGGCTTTTGAGCCTTTGCCGAGACGCGCTTTCTTCATCTCAACGAAGTTACCGACGTGAGCACCTTCCATCAGTTGCGCACCAGGGCGCAGACGAGCGAAGGGTCCAATGGTGCAGGCCGCGTCCAGATGGGCATCTTCCACTACGCTGTACGGGCTGATTTCACAGTCATCACCAATAACGCTGTTTTTAATGACGCAGCCCGCGCCAATCTTCACGCGATGGCCCAACGTGACCTGACCTTCGATGATAACGTTAGTATCAATTTCAACATCTCGCCCGTGAACGAGCGTTCCGCGCAGGTCAAAACGCGCCGGATCGCGCAGCATCACGCCCGCCAGCAGCAGTTTTTCTGCCTGCTCGGACTGGTAAACACGCTCCAGGCGGGAGAGCTGAAGACGGTTATTTACCCCTTCAGTTTCGCTAATACGCGCCGGATGTACCGCCGCAATCTCCCGCCCTTCCTGGTAGGCCATCGCAATGATGTCAGTGATGTAGTATTCACCCTGCGCGTTGTTATTGGTCAGTTTAGACAGCCAGCGTTTCATGTCCGCGCCATTGGCAATCAGGATCCCGGTGTTGATTTCCTGAATCCTGCGCTGTTCCTCGCTGGCATCTTTATGCTCAACGATGCCGGTCACTTTGCCGTTTTCACGGGTGATGCGACCATAGCCGCTCGGATCGTCCAGCACGACGGTCAACAAACCGATGCCGCCCTGGGGTTTAGCTTCACGCAGGCGAGTCAGGGTTTCAACGGAGATCAGCGGGACATCACCGTAGAGCATTAAAATGTCTTCATCATCGCCAAAGAACGGCGCTGCCTGCTGCATCGCATGGCCGGTGCCCAGCTGCTCCGCCTGTAACACCCAGTTCAGGTTGTCTTCTTTCAGGCTTTCTTTAAGCAGATCGCCACCGTGGCCGTAGACCAGATGCACCTGAGATGAGCCTAATTCATTTGCTACATCAATGACATGCTGAACCATCGATTTCCCGGCAAGGGTGTGCAGCACTTTTGGAAGATCGGAATACATGCGTGTACCTTTGCCTGCGGCAAGGATCACTACGCTCATCGCTTTATTCAACATACGCGCCCTGACTGTAATTTGAGAACGAATTTATACCGTTTCACGTTGAAAATACTACATTTTTTTCGTCGTGAAATGGGCAGAGGATAAAACGCACAATCGCGAATTTTCCCCAACGAAGATAGAGACATTTTCGTCCATTGCTGCGACTTTTGTCTTCTGAAATGTCACCTGATATCGCGATTAACGCGCCAGGCTAATGTTTTTGCTCTTTTTTTGATCCCTAAAGAAAGATGACGCAAACAGCACATTAATGACAGGCAAAAAAAAACCAGCCTGAAATCAGACTGGTTTTCATTTTTTCAACCCGGTGTTACATCGCTTTTTTGGTCAACTCGATAACGCGCAGTTTCGCGATCGCTTTGGCCAGTTCCGCAGATGCCTGAGCGTAATCCACGTCACCATGAGAGCTCTTAATGTGCTCTTCAGCCTTACGTTTCGCTTCCAGGGCTCTCGCTTCATCGAGATCCTGCCCGCGAATCGCGGTATCAGCCAGTACGGTCACGCTGCCAGGTTGCACTTCAAGAATGCCGCCAGACAGGTAGATAAACTCTTCATGACCGAACTGTTTAACGATGCGGATCATACCAGGCTTAATGGCGGTGAGCAGTGGGGCGTGCCCTGGGAAAATACCCAGTTCACCTTCACTACCCGTTACCTGGATTTTCTCGACCAGACCAGAGAACATTTGTTGCTCTGCGCTGACGACGTCCAGGTGGTAAGTCATTGCCATATCACCCTCCGATTAAGGCGTTAAAGTTTTTTGGCTTTTTCTACGGCTTCGTCGATAGAACCAACCATGTAGAACGCCTGCTCTGGCAGGTGGTCATACTCGCCTTCCATGATGCCTTTAAAGCCACGGATGGTGTCTTTCAGGGAAACGTATTTACCCGGAGAACCGGTGAATACTTCCGCAACGAAGAACGGCTGGGACAGGAAGCGCTGGATCTTACGCGCACGTGCTACCACCAGTTTGTCTTCTTCAGACAGTTCATCCATACCCAGGATGGCGATGATGTCTTTCAGTTCCTGATAACGTTGCAGCAGGGACTGTACACCACGCGCGGTGTCGTAGTGTTCCTGGCCAACCACCAGTGGATCCAACTGACGGCTTGTAGAATCCAGCGGGTCAACGGCCGGGTAGATACCCAGAGACGCGATCTGACGGCTCAGTACCACGGTTGCATCTAAGTGAGCAAAGGTGGTGGCTGGCGACGGGTCAGTCAAGTCATCCGCAGGTACGTATACCGCCTGAACGGAAGTGATAGAACCGGTTTTGGTAGAAGTGATACGTTCCTGCAGAACACCCATCTCTTCCGCCAGGGTCGGCTGGTAACCTACCGCTGATGGCATACGACCCAGCAGTGCGGAAACTTCCGTACCGGCCAGGGTGTAACGATAGATGTTATCGACGAACAGCAGTACGTCACGACCTTCGTCACGGAATTTCTCTGCCATGGTCAGACCGGTCAGTGCAACGCGCAGACGGTTTCCCGGCGGCTCGTTCATCTGGCCATATACCAGGGATACTTTATCCAGAACGTTGGAGTCGGTCATTTCGTGGTAGAAGTCGTTACCCTCACGAGTACGTTCACCTACGCCCGCAAACACGGAGTAACCGGAGTGCTCGATCGCGATGTTACGGATAAGCTCCATCATGTTTACGGTTTTACCTACACCCGCACCACCGAACAGACCGACTTTACCGCCCTTCGCGAACGGACACATCAGGTCGATAACTTTGATACCGGTTTCCAGCAGTTCCTGAGAGCTGGACAGCTCTTCATAGGACGGTGCTGCGCGGTGGATAGCCCAACGCTCTTCTTCACCGATATCGCC
>NZ_JBFWLF010000162.1:0-10261 GCF_050252275.1 Citrobacter sp.
CACTACGATGCCCTATCCGGTCAACGATATTCGCCTGTTGAGCCGCATCACCTCAGAAGCGTTCAACCAGCGCCGTAAAACGATTCGTAACAGCCTCGGCAATCTGTTCAGCGTTGAGGTCTTGACGGAACTGGGTATTGACCCGGCAATGCGAGCGGAAAATATCTCTGTCGCGCAGTACTGCCAGATGGCGAACTATCTGTCAGAACACGCGCCATCGAAGGAGAGTTAAGCATGATCAATTCGCCCCGAGTGTGTATTCAGGTCCAAAGCGTCTATATTGAAGCGCAATCCTCACCTGAAGATGACCGTTACGTTTTTGCCTACACCGTAACCATCCGCAATCTGGGGCGAGCGCCCGTGCAGTTACTGGGACGCTATTGGTTGATCACCAACGGTCATGGCCGAGAAACTGAAGTCCAGGGAGAAGGTGTGGTTGGCGTTCAGCCGCACATTGAGCCTGGCGAAGAGTACCAGTACACCAGCGGCGCTGTTATCGAAACGCCGCTGGGCACGATGCAGGGTCATTACGAAATGATTGATGAGAACGGCGTCGCCTTTACCATCGATATTCCGGTTTTCCGACTCGCCGTTTCCACTCTCATTCACTAAAACAATAGCTATGGCAACATACCTTATTGGCGACGTTCACGGTTGCTACGACGAACTGATCGCATTGCTACAACAAGTCAATTTTACCCCTGAAAGCGATACCCTGTGGCTGACGGGGGATCTGGTTGCTCGTGGCCCAGGTTCACTGGACGTGCTGCGTTATGTGAAATCACTCGGTGACTGCGTGCGCCTGGTGCTGGGTAATCACGACCTGCATCTGCTGGCGGTCTTCGCCGGTATCAGTCGTAACAAACCGAAAGACCGCCTGAGTCCGCTGCTGGAAGCGCCGGACGCAGACGAACTGCTCAACTGGCTGCGTCGCCAACCGCTGTTGCAGATAGATGAAGAGAAAAAACTGGTGATGGCGCATGCGGGTATCACACCGCAGTGGGATTTGCAGACTGCCAAAGACTGCGCGCGCGATGTTGAAGCGGTGCTGTCGAGTGACTCTTACCCCTTCTTCCTCGACGCCATGTATGGCGACATGCCAAATAACTGGACGCCGGAACTGACCGGACTGGCACGCCTGCGCTTTATCACCAACGCCTTTACCCGGATGCGTTACTGCTTCCCGAACGGGCAACTGGATATGTACAGCAAAGAGTCCCCGGAGGATGCCCCGGCGCCGTTGAAACCGTGGTTTGCCATTCCCGGACCGGTCAGCGAAGCCTACAGCATTGCGTTTGGTCACTGGGCGTCTCTGGAAGGAAAAGGAACGCCGGAGGGAATCTATGCGCTGGATACCGGGTGCTGCTGGGGAGGGAATTTAACCTGCCTGCGCTGGGAAGATAAGCAGTACTTTGTGCAGCCGTCAAACCGGCAGATGGATCTGAATGAAGGCGAAGCCGTTAACGCCTGATCTGTTTTGCCTGATAGCGCTACGCTTATCCGGCCTACGAGATGGTTTGTAGGCCGGATAAGACGCTAAGCGTCGCCATCCGGCACTCATCGCTTAGCGACGTTCCAGAATTTCGAAGCAATAGCTGTGTGAATTCTGCTCGTCAGCGTCGTGAAACTCGCTGAACACCGATTCCCAGTCGTCCGGCTCGTAATCCGGGAAATGCGTATCCCCTTCCACTTCCGCATCGATGTGCGTCAGATACAGTTTCTGCGCTTTGGGCAGGAACTGCTCGTACACACGACCACCGCCAATCACCATAATTTCTGGTGCATCACCACAGGCGGTAATCGCTTCATCAACCGATTTCACCCACTGCACGCGATCGTCAGTACCCGGCTGGCTGCTGATGACGATGTTCTTACGTCCCGGCAACGGTCGGCCGATGGATTCCCAGGTATGGCGTCCCATAACGACAGGTTTATTTAACGTATTACGTTTAAACCAGGCGAGATCCGCAGGCAGATTCCACGGCATGGCGTTTTCCATGCCAATAACGCGATCTACCGCTAACGCAGCAATCAGACTGATCATTGAATATTTCCCGGAGCAAAAAAAATTGTCGCCACTATACGGAAAGAGCAATCTTTCGTCGACTAACGAACAGAAGAAGAGCACGAAAATTTTCCGATCTGCTGGCGAGTCCACGACTTGTCAGTGGACTCCCGGCATTACAGTAGTTCAAAAACAATTGGTTAACAGTAAAGTTTGCAGTACATCACATTTTTGACTTAGGTTGACGGTTTAACTTCTGGCTCATCGGCAACGTCTCCCGTGTGTTTGCCTTCCTCAGTCCCCTGCCAGCCATGACGCTGAATCAACGACAGATGTTCGCGATCCTCGGTGATGATTTCGCTCAGCATCGCGCTGGTCCGTTTATAGACTGCCGCACGGGAGGTGGCATCATCTTCACCTTTCGCCATCTCTTCTACCATTTGCGTATTAAAGCGACGGAACAGGTCCGCGCGTTCACGCGCTTCATAGCGGCCAAGCCCAAGACTTTCCAGCGCCAGACGCCCGGTTTTAAGCGCGCCTTCAAACGTTTCACGTTCCGGTTGCTCCACGCCCGCCTGGCGCAAACGAATGTAATGATCGACATCGCGTGCCCGGGCAATAATTTGCAGGTTCGGGAAATGGTCTTTTACCATCTCCGTCAGCTCCAGGTTGGTTTGCGGATCGTCAATGGCATTGATCAGCACTTCCGCTTTCGCCGCCCCGGCGGACTCCAGCAGATCCATCCGCGTCGCATCACCGTAGAACACCTTCATGCCAAATTTACGCAGCGTCTCGATGTGGTCCGGATCGTGATCGAGAACGACCATCTTCACACCGCTGGAGAGCAGTAAACGACCGGTGATCTGCCCGAAGCGGCCAAATCCGGCAATAATCACCCGCGGCTGTTCTTCATCAATTTCATCGGCTTCCCGCTCTTCACCGGAAGCGGATTTCTCCATTCGCGTAAGGATGACCAGGAAAATCGGCGTCGCGGCCATCGACAGTGCCACCGCCAGCGTTAGCGCCTTCGCCCATTGTGGATCGAGCACGTTCGCCATCTGCGCCGCGCCACAGACCACAAACGCGAACTCACTGCCCTGTCCGAGCAGTACCGCAAACCAGCGGCGCTGCTTGTTCGGCACCTGTAAAGGACGGGCAATCAGCCACAGCATCCCGGTTTTAATCACCAGGAAACCGACCAGCAGAATGATGATACGGAGCGGATTATCGATAAACGTCCCGAAGTCGATAGACATGCCGACACCGATGAAAAACAGCCCCAGCAGCAGCCCCTTAAACGGCTCGATGTCGCTTTCCAGCGCGTGGCGATACTCAGAGCTTGCCAGCAATACGCCAGCCAGGAACGCCCCCATCGCCATCGACAGCCCAACTTCTTCAAGCAACAGCCCGAAGCCAAAGACCAGAAACAGCGCCACGGCGCTGAAGACTTCGCGCAGGCCAGAACGCGCAACGAAACGCAGCGCCGGGCGGGTCACATAGCGCCCCAGCAGTACCACCAGGACTAACGCACCAGCCACTTTCAGTGCCGACAGCGCGAATGCGCCAAGCGTGGTTGACGCCCCGCTGGTCGCCAGTAGCGGAATCATTGCCACCAGCGGAATCGCCGCGATGTCCTGGAACAGCAGCACAGCAAAGGCGCTGCGTCCCATCTGCGAAACGGTCAGGTTGCGCTCATTCATCGCCTGCATAGCTATCGCCGTGGAGGAGAGCGCCAGCGTCATACCAATCAGTTCCGCCACCTGCCAGCGCAGACCGAGGAACATACAAAACAGACCAATCAGGCCGCCGCAGACCACCATCTGTAGCGCGCCGCCGCCAAACACTGAAGCGCGCAGTTTCCATAGCCGCTGGGGATCAAGCTCCAGGCCAATGACAAACAGCATCAGCACCACGCCGATTTCAGCAAAGTGCAGAATAGATTCGGCATCGGTCACCAGACGTAACCCCCAGGGGCCGATGATGCACCCCGCAATGAGATACCCCAGCACCGAGCCTAAGCCCAACCGGACGGCAATCGGCACGATCAGCGCCGCCGACCCAAGATAAATCAGCGCCTGTATGAGCGTATGGCTATCCATTGTGCGCCTCCTGCCATTCCATCAGTCGTTGCTTGTAATGACGCGCCTGCGCCTGCAGCGTTTCGTCGTCGCAAATAAACGTACAGTGCATTGCAAACGGCGCAAGCCAGTTGAGCCCGCAGTAGATGGCTGTCGCCTGGAGCGGCTGTGAGAGTACGTCAAACCCCGGATGCGAGCCGATATCGAAGTGATTATCGCCGCCGCCAGTAGTCACCGCCCACATGACTTGCTTACCGCGCAGCGCGGTCCCGCCGTGACCATAGGCCCAGCCGTGGGAAAGCACTTTATCCATCCACAGTTTGAGTAGGGGGGGAACGCTGTACCATTGCATGGGATGCTGCCAGACGATCAGGTCTGCGCGAGAAAGCGCCTCTTGTTCCGCAGCGATATCGATATTGAAATCAGGGTAGAGTTCATAGAGAGAACGAACTTCGACGCCTTCCAGCGTCCTTGCCTGCTCAAGCATCCGTTTATTCGCATGCGAATGCTGCGGATAAGGATGCGCATAAATGATGAGAATCATGATTAGCCTGTTATTTTACCACTCTGTTTTATAAGAGAGTGTAGTCAGTAAACCAACAGGCTAATAGTGAATATTATTGAGCGGATGAATGGGGAAAATTGAACTAGTTATCCAGCTCGCTCATATTTTTCACCTGATCGCGGTTAATTTGCTCCGTCTGACCCGTTTCGGCATTTTTGTAGGAGACCAGGCCCGTGTCATCGTCCACCTGCGGTTTACCGTCGGTGACAATGGTTCGGCCATCGGTCGTACGCACTGCCTGGTTCGAGGAGCAGCCTGCAAGAGTAAAGACGGTTGCTGCGGCAAAAAGGGAAGCGATTAATAGTTTCTTTTGCATGGTGTTCTCCCTGCTTTTCAGTCATTTTCAGTGATATACCCACTAACTGTAGACGCACTGACTGAGGTCGAGAGGAAATACAGAACACTCTGAAGACTCACCTTAACACAACGGTTTCCTGCGAATCGTCATCGTACTGGTCTGGGCAAGCGTCAGACCGCGCGTTTCTGGCGCGAAGGCAATGGAGACCAGCAACCCGACCAACGAGATCCCCGCCCCCATCAGCATCACCTGACTAATACCATATTTAGTAATGAAAATAGGCAGCGCCCAGGTCGAGAGGATGGTACCGATACGACTCAACGACATGATAACCCCCACTGCGGAGGCGCGAATGTCGGTCGGGAACAGTTCATTGGGATAGAGCCATTGCAAATTCCCCGGTCCGCCAGAGAAAAAGGCGTACACTGCGAATGCCGTCACCACCAGCCAGATCCCCATTTCCGGGATCAGCCCCAGCACCGCCAACGCCAGCGTCATCATCACGAAGCTGCCAATCAGCAGCGGCCTCCGCCCCGCGCTGTTCAGCCAGAACATTGGCGGAATACAGCCCAGCATAAAGAACAGGCTGATCACCACATTCCCCAGCGCTGCGCTCTTCCCGGCCCCCAGTCCCAACAGGCCGACGATCTGCGGACCAAAGGTGTAAATGGCAAACATCGGGATCACCTGACAGGTCCAGATCGCGGCGACAAACAGCACAAACGGGAAGTGGCGACGATTAAACAATTGTAAAAAGCGCGTCTCCTGCGCTGTGTCTTCATCGAACGCAACCGGCTCGCCGAACAACTTGATCATCATCGCTTCACACTCTTTGACCCGGCCTTTACGCAACAGCCAGCGCGGAGACTCGGGCAGATCGAAGCGACCAATCAGGATCAACAGGCAAGGGATCGCCGCGCTGCCCAGCATCCAGCGCCAGCCGCCCTCGACGTCATAGAGCCAGTAACCAACCAGATCGGCGCAGGTCGCGCCGACGTACCACATCGCCGCAATAAAGCTTATAGAGAAGGCACGTTGGCGGGTACTGGAAAATTCGGTGATCATCGAGGTGGCAATGGGATAATCCGCACCAATCACCACGCCAATCAGCACCCGCATCACCAACAGTTCAACCGGAGATGAGACAAACATAGTGGCCACCGATATCACCCCAATAGCGATGATATCGATAAGAAACATTTTGCGCCGCCCCACTTTGTCCGAGATATAGCCAAACAAAGAGGTGCCGACAAACAGCCCGGCCAGCGTCCCCGCGCCCAACAGGCCAATCCACTCAGCATCCAGCTTCAGCGCAGGCGTGAGCTGTTCCAGCGCGACGCCAATCATCACCAGCACATAACCGTCCAGAAACGGTCCACCGCTTCCCCACAGCATGATCCTGCGGTGAATAGAGGAGAACTGGATGTCATCAAAGTTCCTGGGCTGTTGCATGGCAATGTCCTGTTTGCCGACATTCGGCATTAGTGCTTAACTGCCTGATGGCGCTGCGCTTATCAGGCCTACTTATCCCCGTAGGCCGGATAAGGCGTTTTCGCCGCCATCCGGCAGTGGAGCGTATACCTGTACTCATTAACCGTAACGAAACTCCACGCCGAAGGTGCCGCGTGGGTACTCCCATTTTTCCAGCGCCGTATCAAGTCCGAGAATTCGACACGTTCCGCACTCCAGGCATCCGGCATAATCAAAGCGCACGCTGCCGTCATCCTGCTTTTTGTATAACCCGGCCGGACAGGCTTTGATCAACACTTCCAGCACCTGCTTATCCGGCGCAGTTTTCATGATGATGTGCGGATGCTCTTCATCGACATTGAATTTGTTGACGCCCAGCTTGACGTCTACGTTGACGGGAGAAGTCATAATACGGTCACTCCTTTAATGCCATCCTTCATCAGGTTGATGAAGCCCACTTTCTTCGCATGGCGCAGGATCGTCTTACGCATCGGCACCGGCGCACTACCATCGACGGTAAAGAGGTCACGGGCGATACCAACAACCATTTCCGGGTAGCGGGTGAACATGCGCGGGTTATCGAGGAACGCCGGCAACCGCTGGTACATACGCATATCGCGCATCGGACCGTTGTCGAGATGCTGGCGATATTCCGCCAGCCCCTGACGGCTAAAGTCGTTGCTTTGCATGGCGGAAAGCACCGTTTTCGCCGCCGCTTCACCTGCTGCCACCGCGAGATCCATCCCGCGAATCGTGAAGCCGAGATTCATACACATACCCGCCGCGTCGCCCGCAATCAGCACGCCGTCGCCCACCAGCTCAGGCTGCATGTTCATCCCTGCTTCCGGCACCACGTGTGCCGCGTACTCCACCAGCTTGCCACCCGCGATCAGCGGGGCAACGGCCGGATGCTGTTTGAAATCTTCCAGCATTTGCGGGACCGATTTTTTCGCCTCTTTCAGATGATGAAGCCCGCATACCAGCCCCAGTGACAGGGTGTTTTCGTTGGTATACAGGAAGCCACCGCCCATCAGGCCATCCGTGGGCGATCCCGCGAACAGACAGGCCGCCCCTTCGTTACCCTGCAACTGGAAGCGATCTTCAATCACCGATTTCGGCAGTTCGATCAGCTCTTTCACGCCGACCGCCACGTGCGCGGCCTCAACGCGTTTTGCCATTCCCAGTTTTTCCGCCAGCAGGGAGTTGACGCCATCGGCGAGGATCACCACTTTCGATTCGATGATGTCGCCGTCCGCTTCTACACCAACGACTTTGCCACCGCGCTGCACGACGTTATCCACGCGGATCCCGGTGATCAACTGCGCGCCCGCCTCTTCCGCCTGCTCCATCAGCCAGGCGTCAAATTTACTGCGCAACACCGAATAAGAGACCTGCGACGGGCCAGCCTTTTCACCGTTGAGATAGTCCACGGTCATCGCCCCGTTATCGGTCATAAAGGCGAGTTTTTCATGGGTAATGACCCGTTCAACAGGGGCCTGCTGAGCAAAGCCTGGAAGAATGCGCTCCAGACTGTGAGCATAGATGCGCCCACCGGTGACATTCTTCGCGCCAGCGGAATTTCCGCGCTCGATAACCAACACCTGGGCCCCTTCGCGGGCGAGCACCAGGGCGGCGACGGAACCGGCAAGCCCCGCGCCCACGATGATGGCATCAAAGATATCTTCGGACATACGTACTCCCTGCCTGAATGGGTTAGCGTGCCAGTGCGGTCGTCAGCGCGGGCAGGATTTTCAGCGCATCGCCGACAATGCCGTAATCCGCGTACTGAAATATCGGCGCATTTTTGTCTTTGTTGATGGCAAAAATAGTCTGTGCGCCGTTTGCCCCCACCATGTGCTGGATCTGCCCGGAGATCCCCACCGCCAGGTACAGTTCCGGCTTGAGCATCAGATTCGAGATCCCGACATAGCGCTCATGCTCCATCCACTTCTCGTTTTCGGCGACCGGACGCGAACAGGCCAGCTCCGCGCCAATGGCCTGACACAGCGCTTGCGCCAGTGAGATATTCTCTTTGCTGCCGATACCGCGTCCCACGCTGACCACCAGCCGGGCTTTATCGAGATCAACGCTGTTACTCTGACGTGGTTGCGTGGCAGTGCGCGTGACGGTAATTCCCGGCGCCTGCCAGGCTACGCTGTGCGTCTCGCCGCTGCGGGTCGCATCAGGCTGTTGCGCCTCAAAAGTGCCGCTGCTGAGCGTCAGTACCGCAAACGGCGTGGAGAGCGTCTCTTCGCCCATCGCCAGGCCGCCATACACCATGTGTTTGACCGTCGCCCGGCCATCCTGCTGCGTCACGGTGCTGGCATCATTAGAAACCGCTGCGGCAAGGCGATAGCCCAGTTTTGCCGCCAGCAGTTTGCCGCGACGGGTGTTGGGCAGCAGCAACAGGCCAGAATCACCCTGTTGACGAACGGTCTGTGCCATCACGTCCGCATAATCTTCCACCATACGATCGTCCGGCTTGCCGCTCAGTTGCCAGACGTGATGTGCGCCCAACTGAATGGCCGTGGTTGCCTCATCGGCGCTTTGCACAAATGCGTTAATCTGTTCACCTAAAATCTGCGCGCCGCTCATCAGTTCCGGCAGGCGAGACGCGGTATCGCTGAATACCCAGACGCTGGAAAACTTGCTCATAACATCCCCTTCTTAATTAATGATTTTGCGCAGACTATCGGCAAACGCAGCGATCTGTTCTTCACCATCGCCTTCAATCACAATGCGCTGGCGCTCACGTTGTTTCGGTGCGGCCACCGTTTGCGTGGACCAGGCGTCCCCGGCGCTAAAGCCAATGTCCGCCGCTGACCAGACCTGAACCGGTTTTTTCGCCGCCCCCAGAATGGCTTTCATCGATGGTATTTGTGGAGAGTTAATATCGGTGGAAACGGCCACGACCGCCGGCAGCGGAATGCTCAGCGTTTCAATTTCATCTTCCAGTTCACGTTCAACGTTCAGCGTACTTTCCGTCAGTGAGAGGATCTTGCTCACGCCGTTGATGGCGGGAATGTTCAGCGTTTCGCCTACCAGCAGGCTGACCTGCTGGGCGTAGAGATCGGAGGAACCATCGCCGCAGAGAATCAGATCAAAACCCGACTTTTGCGCGGCAGCAGCCAGCGCTGCGGCAGTTTGCTGTGGCAATGCCTGCTCGAACCGATCGTCAATGACGACCACCAGTTCATCCGGGCCGCGGGAGAGGACATCCTTACGCCCTTTCGCGTTGGTTAACGCCTTGCCGCCCACGCTCAGGGCGATCACCTGCACGTCGCTGGCCTGCTGTTTCAGTTGGCAAGCCGCTTCAATCGCATTCAGGTCGTACTGGCTGATTTTGCCATCTGCTTTGCTGAAATCTAATGAACCATCTGCGTGATTGACGACAATATCCTGTTCATCAGGTACGCACTTGTAGCAAGTAATTATCTTCATTGCATCTCCAGAAATCATGAAGGAAACGTATATATATATCGGCGGTGTTAAATACAGATATCACGCTCTTTAATTCGGAAATAAAACCATAATCACCAATATTGAAAATGTCACACACTGATATTCGCAACTTTCAATATTGTTAAGCACCTCACCAATATTGAAACCCGACGTCCAAAAGAAATATTTTCAATATTGTCTGGCAGATCACCAATATTGAACGCCAAACGGTGAAAAACCCAACAAATTAGAATTTAACCAAATGATAAATATACATTTTTAAGAGCTGTCAGCACCAAAACACCCCAAACAAAAAGTGTGACGAAGATTACAGAATGCCGCAAAACGAATACCCATTATGAGTTACTCGCCAACGCGTCCTGAGGTTAAACGGGTATCAACAA
>NZ_JBFWLF010000163.1:0-10259 GCF_050252275.1 Citrobacter sp.
ACTTCAGCCAGTTCCTGGACAGTGCGTTAGGCCAGATTGTGGGCTGCGTACTGGCCTTTCTGGTCATTGTGATTGTGCGCGATAATTCTCGCGATCGTACGGGTCGTGTGCTGCTCAACCAGTTTGTTTCTGCGGCGGTGTCAGCGATGACCACCAACGTGGTACGGCGCAAAGAAAACCATCTTCCCGCGCTTTATCAGCAGCTGTTTCTGTTGATGAATAAATTTCCGGGGGATTTGCCGAAGTTCCGTCTGGCGCTGACCATGATCATTGCGCACCAGCGTCTGCGGGATGCGCCGATTCCGGTCAACGACGATCTCTCCGCGTTCCACCAGCAGTTGCGTCGTACGGCGGATCATGTCATTTCAGCCGTGAATGACGACAAGCGTCGACGCTACTTTGGTCAGCTACTGGATGAGCTGGACGTGTATCAGGAAAAGCTGCGAGTCTGGGAAGCGCCCCCGCAGGTCACTGAACCGGTGAAACGACTGACCGGTATGTTGCACAAGTACCAGCATGCGCTAACCGACAGCTAACCCTCAGAAACCGATGCCAAAAGCGTCGGTTTTTTTATGGCTATACTTATTCGATGTGCGCAATGCAGGACATCAGAAGGAGAAAACACCATGCAAACGCTTCAGGACAACGAACTTTTTCAGACGGGATATCTGGTTGATGGGCAGTGGAAAACGCTTGATACCACCTTTGATGTGCTCAATCCGGCGACTGGCGACACGATCGCGAAGGTGGCGAAAGCAGGAAAACAGCAGACCGAGGAGGCGATTGCCGCGGCCAGTAAGGCATTTCCTGCCTGGCGGGCAAAAACGGCAAAAGAGCGCTCGGCAATTCTGTACCGTTGGTATGAATTGATCATCGAAAACAAAAGCTGGCTGGGACGGTTGATGACCACCGAACAGGGGAAACCGCTGAAAGAAGCCGAGGGTGAGGTCGAATACGCTGCCAGCTTTATCCAATGGTTTGCCGAGCAGGCGAAGCGTGCCAATGGCGAAATTATCCCGCCGATCAAACCCGGCTCTCGCATTCTGGCGACACGCGAACCGATTGGCGTCGTGGCAGCCATTACGCCGTGGAATTTCCCGATGGCGATGCTGACCCGTAAGCTCGGCCCGGCGCTGGCGGCGGGCTGTACCGGGGTGATAAAACCGGCCAATAACACGCCGCTGAGTGCCTTTGCGTTGCTCACGCTGGCGAAGAAAGCGGGGGTCCCTGATGGCGTACTCAACGCCGTAGCGGGCAATACGCCGGAAATCAGCGATGCCATCATGGCAAGTCATGCGGTGCGCAAAATTTCGTTCACCGGTTCAACGGCTGTCGGTAAAACGCTGGTACGTAATGCCGCGGAAACCATGAAAAAAGTGTCGATGGAACTCGGTGGCAATGCTCCCTATATCGTGTTTGACGATGCGGACATCGATGCGGCGGTAAAAGGCGCTATTGCCAATAAGTTCCGTAATGCCGGGCAGGTTTGTGTCAGCGTGAACCGCTTTTATATCCAGGAGAGTGTCTACGACGAATTCACCCGCAAACTGACCGATGCGGTTCAGGCATTGCAGGTGGGGAATGGCCTGGATGACGGCGTCGTCGTCGGGCCGCTGATCGAACCGTCTGCGGTCGATAAAGTGCGTGAGCATGTGGAAGATGCCGTTGCGAAAGGAGCCAAAGTGCTGGCGGGCGGGAAAGCGCACGCACTCGGCGGTAACTTCTGGCAACCAACGGTATTGGGTGAATGTCGTGACGACATGAAGCTGGCGAGCGAAGAGACGTTTGGACCGGTTGCCGCTTGCTTCCGTTTTACCCGAGAAGAAGAGGTAATCGAGCGCGCGAACAACACGCCGTTTGGCCTGGCCGCTTACTTCTATACGCAAAACCTACAACGGGTGTTCCGTGTCTCTCAGGCTATTGAGAGCGGTATGATCGGGATAAACGAATGTGCGGTTTCCACCGAGTTGGGACCGTTTGGCGGGGTGAAAGAGTCAGGGCTGGGACGTGAAGGATCGGTTCTGGGGTTAGACGAATTTCTGGAAGTGAAAACCCTGCATATTGGCGGCCTGTAGTCAGACCGTTATCGGGAAGGTGGCGATAGATGAATATCTATACATTTGATTTTGATGAAATTGAGGATCAGGACGACTTTTATCGTGAGTTTGCGCGAATGTTTGGCCTGGCCAAAGAGAAAGTAAGCGATCTCGACTCTCTGTGGGACATCATCATGAGTGAAGCGCTGCCGTTACCGCTGGAGATCGAGTTTGTACATCTACCCGAGAAATCACGCCGGCGTTATGGCGCACTGATTTTGTTGTTTGATGAAGCAGAAGAAGAACTGGAAGGTCAGTTGCGTTTTAATGTTCGTCATTGAGAGATAAAAAAGCCCCCGACAGTCGGGGGCAAGGTCGTCGGACTAGACGACGAGGGTTTATTTGTACAATTCGGCAGTGGCATGCCAAGTGTCACCGCTACGGGCTTCGGTGATCTGATACGCTGATGCGCCTTTTTCCTGGGCTTTCTTGTTCAGCATTTCATGCATGTCCATTGGGCTGGAGCCGATTGCACTTACGGAGACAGAGCCAATCGCTTCGCGATTTTGTGCTTGTTCTGCGTTGATAGAATCTGCGGCGAATGCGCCAAATGAAAGAACAGAGAGAACGCTTAACGCAGCAACAGTTGTTTTGATTTTCATGATAAGTACCTCGTCGAATTTATTATTGGGGGTCTTCGTTTCGTGACCCTCATCACAAAATCAAGTATACACTAATAACGTGATAAATTAATACCACGCTAATGGTTTCAGCGATGCGTAAGTAATGAAAATTTATTTTTTTATGCCTGTCTGGAATTAAAAAATGATGGTTTTTTGTTTATATCTAATAAAATCATATGGATATGAAATTTTGCGATTTGTGCGGTTTTGCATGAGCATATTCACTGCTTGAATGATTTTGGGCAGATAAACGCACTATTTGCTAAATAACAGGCAGATAAAATAACGGGAAGTGAACGTTAAAGCAGGGTTTTACCCCGCCGCCTCAGACGACGGGGTGAGAGGGTCAGAGCTCTTGTTCGAACAGCTCCAGAATGGCTTCGTAAAGATCTTTTACCGTAAAGCCATTAGCCGGGGTGGTAAAGATGGTGTCATCCCCGGCGATGGTGCCCAGAATGCCTTCAGCTTTACCCAGCGAGTCCAGCAGGCGGGCGATCAACTGCGCCGCGCCAGGACTTGTGTGGATCACCACCACTGCATCGTTAAAATCGATATCAAGAACCAGGTTTTTCAGTGGGCTGGAGGTGGTGGGTACGCCCAGTTCAGCCGGGAGGCAGTACACCATCTCCATTTTCGCATTGCGGGTACGGACTGCCCCAAACTTTGTCAGCATGCGTGACACTTTGGACTGGTTGATGTTATCAAAGCCTTGATCCTGCAATGCGAGGACAATTTCGCCCTGAGAGCTGAATTTTTCTTCTTTAAGTAGCGCTTTAAACGCTTTAACTAATTCTTCTTGCTTAGCTGAGCTTCGCATAAGTCACCCGTAGTATGAGAGTGGAAACAACATTATTATGCATACAGATGAATTTTTATGCAAATAGTCTGCCCAAGTGAAGGCTGAAATAATGTTATGAAAGAGCGGAATTTTATCAAATATTGTTATCAAGAAACATGCCTGTGTCACGCCTCGCAAATAAGCTTAAAAGTAAATTAATTGTTATCAAATTGATGTTGTTTTGGGCTGGTAGTAGGGTATATTGTCACCACCTGTTGGAAAGTTGCTCTACTGCACAGACAGCTTCGGATTACGTCAATTAAATGCATAAAAGCTAAATTCGCGTGACAACACAGAATTGAATACGGGTGATTGTATTCATCGAATTTGTGGTTTAACGTCGCCGCCGCGGAGCAACAAACACTAGTTTATCAATATAATAAGGAGTTTAGGATGAAAGTCGCAGTCCTCGGCGCTGCCGGCGGTATCGGCCAGGCGCTTGCACTACTGTTAAAAACCCAACTGCCTTCAGGTTCAGAACTCTCCCTGTACGACATCGCTCCAGTGACTCCCGGTGTGGCTGTAGATCTTAGCCATATCCCAACTGCTGTGAAAATCAAAGGCTTCTCCGGTGAAGACGCGACCCCGGCACTGCACGGTGCGGACGTGGTGCTGATCTCCGCAGGTGTAGCGCGTAAACCAGGTATGGATCGTTCCGACCTGTTTAACGTTAATGCTGGCATCGTGAAGAACCTGGTACAGCAGATCGCGACGACCTGTCCGAAAGCCTGCATCGGTATCATCACCAACCCGGTGAACACCACCGTCGCTATTGCAGCAGAAGTACTGAAAAAAGCGGGCGTTTACGACAAAAATAAACTGTTTGGCGTAACCACGCTGGACATCATCCGCTCCAACACCTTTGTGGCGGAACTGAAAGGTAAGCTGCCGACTGAAGTTGAAGTTCCGGTTATCGGCGGACACTCTGGCGTGACCATTCTGCCACTGCTGTCGCAGATTCCGGGCGTGAGCTTCACTGACCAGGAAGTCGCTGACCTGACCAAGCGTATTCAGAACGCAGGTACTGAAGTGGTTGAAGCGAAGGCGGGTGGCGGATCGGCAACCCTGTCTATGGGCCAGGCGGCCGCTCGTTTCGGTCTTTCTCTGGTGCGCGCACTGCAGGGCGAAAAAGGCGTTGTTGAATGTGCCTACGTTGAAGGTGACGGTCAGTACGCACGTTTCTTCTCGCAGCCGCTGCTGCTGGGTAAAAACGGCGTCGAAGAGCGTCAGTCTATCGGCAAACTGAGCGCATTCGAGCAGAATGCGCTGGAAGGTATGCTGGATACCCTGAAGAAAGATATTCAACTGGGTGAAGAGTTCGTTAACAAGTAAGCGAGCCGCGAAGCCATAAAAAAACCGGAGCAATATGTCTCCGGTTTTTTATTGCCTGATTGCCGATAACTAATTGGTTGCCGGGTATTCCTGAATAGTGACCTGTAGCGTCAGCTTCTTATCATCACGCATGACAATCACCGGAATGACCGAACCAGGGCGAATCTCTGCTACCTGGTCCATGGTTTCCAGTGCGGAGACCGCAGGTCTGCTGTTCACGGAGATAATCAGGTCGTTAACCTGAATACCGGCCTGCGCCGCCGGGCCATCCGGCGCCACTTCGTTCACGACGATCCCCTGGATTTGGTCCATACCGCCGCCCTGCGTGTGCAGTGGGGCAATTTCACGACCACCAATCCCAATGTAGCCACGGATAACACGACCATCGCGGATCAGCTTATCCATAATTTTGGTTGCCAGCTGGAACGGAATGGCAAAGCCGATCCCTTCCGGCGTTTCGCCGTCATTGCTTTTATCGAACGACAGGGTGTTGATACCCATGAGCTCACCCAGCGAGTTCACCAGCGCCCCACCAGAGTTACCGTGGTTGATCGAGGCATCCGTTTGCAGGAAGTTCTGCCGTCCGGTTGGGTTCAGGCCGATACGCCCCGTGGCGCTGATAATGCCCTGGGTGATGGTTTGTCCGAGATTATAAGGGTTACCGATCGCCAGGACTACGTCACCGATATGCGGTGAACGCCCGGCGTTGATCGGAATCGTCGGCAGACCGCCAGTGGCGTTGATTTTCAGTACCGCCAGGTCGGTCAGCGTATCGGAGCCAACCAGCAGCGCTTCAAACACTCGCCCGTCCTGCAAGGCGACGATGATTTGATCGGCATCGTTGATCACATGCTTGTTGGTAATGATGTAGCCGCGCTGATCCATGATCACGCCTGAACCCAGGGTGCGGATTTCCAGCTGATTATGCGCGGTGCTGTTCATACTGCGGTTATAGACGTTGACCACAGCGGGGGCCGCGCGACGTACCGCAGAGTTATAGCTGGCGGGCGTCTCGTCGGCACTGTCATATTGCGGTGCAGAAAGCGTGTTGATTTTGCGTAGCGAAGGCATGGCGGCCAGAAGAATGGCGCCAACAATCAAACCAATTGCAACCGAACGTAAGAGCTTCACTAACATGATGGAGGCGTCATTAATAAAGGGAACGGCAGCAGCATATCACGAGTTAACCGGACATCACACGCGAGGCTGATGCCCGGTCGTCTGGATTTAACGCAGGAGCAGATAAATGCTCTCGTTACCGCGGACGATCTGTAGCGCAATAATGGACGGTTTGGCTTCCAGCACTTTGCGCATCTCAGCGATAGAATTCACGCGGTCACGGTTGACCCCGATGATCACATCATCCTTCTGCAAACCAGCCTGTGCGGCGGGACTGCTCTTTTCAACGCTGTCAATTTTGATACCTTTGCTGCCGTCTTTGAGCTGACCATCGCTCAGCGTCGCACCCTGTAATGCCGGGGCAATCATCTCCGCGCTGGCAGATGACGAGGTGCTGGTATCAAGCGTCACTTCCACTTCCAGCGGTTTGCCGTTACGCAACAGGCCAAGCTTCACTTTAGTACCGGGTTCTGTGGTGGCAATCCGGGAGCGCAGCTCAGCAAAACTGTTGAGCGGTTTGCCGTTGAGACTGGTAATCACATCGCCGGACTTAATGCCCGCTTTGGCTGAACCGGAGTTTGGCAGTACTTCGCTGACAAAGGCACCGCGCTGCACATCTATCTTGAATGCTTTGGCGATGTCGGCGGACATTTCGGTCCCTTTAATCCCCAACAGGCCCCGCTTGATTTCACCAAACTGAATCAGCTGCTGCGCCAGGATGCGGGCCATATTGCTGGGGATGGCAAAACCGATCCCGACGCTGCCGCCGCCAGGCGCAAGAATAGCGGTGTTAATACCGATCAGCTCGCCGTTCAGGTTAAGCAGCGCGCCGCCGGAGTTCCCGCGGTTGATTGAAGCATCGGTTTGAATAAAGTTCTCCAAACCTTCCAGGTTCAACCCACTGCGTCCCAGCGCGGAGACGATACCGGAGGTGGCGGTTTGCCCCAGACCAAACGGGTTACCGACCGCCACAGCAAAATCACCAACGCGCAGTTTATCCGAGTCGGCGATGGCGATTTGCGTCAGCTTGCTGGCGTTTTGAATTTGCAGCAGGGCGATGTCGCTTTGATCGTCGCTGCCAATCAGTTTGGCCTCGAATTCACGCCCGTCATTCAACTGAACGCTGATTTTCTGCGCCTGATTAATCACATGATTGTTGGTCAGAACATAGCCTTTTGCGGCATCGATAATGACCCCGGAACCCAGTCCTTCAAACGGCTGTGCCTGCTGATCGGGCAGATCATCGCCAAAGAATTTTTTAAACTCTTCCGGGACTTTCTGCGTTTGAGTGGCGGTGCCTTCAACCTTCACGCTAACGACGGCAGGCAGCACTTTTTCGAGCATCGGGGCAAGACTGGGAAGCGCGGGCTGGCCGGGAACCTGGCCTGGGATCGACGCAATGGCCTGAAACGGCGCCGAGAGAGTTAACCCGACACTTAACGCTAATGCACTCAACAGCTGGGTTTGTATTTTCATTGATCCTGCTCTCGTACCTTGAGTAAAGGGAAAGACGATTCAAAACAGTTTGATGTTATTGAATTTTCAATCTGCTAACAATGCGGATAATGATTAAATGATAGTCGGGACGGGAGAGAAGAGGTGGGCGCAATCGCTGCGCCCAGGAAAAATATTATCGCTGTGCGGTTAGTCGCGCTTTGCGCCACTACGCAGCAGGCCGGATGCGCCTTCGGAGTAGTCACGCGGCATTTGTACCGGAGCCTGGTCGTTGCCGGCTTCAGATTCAGCCAGACGGTTACGGAACGGGTTAGATTCCGCAGACAGTTCCGGCAGCAGGCTGCTGGAGCTTTTCGCCATGTGCTGATACAGCTGACGGTAATCGTGAGCCATGGTGTCCAGCAACTCGGCGCTGCGGGCAAAATGGCTGACCAGTTCTTCGCGGTACTCTTCCAGCTCAGCTTTATTCTTTTCCAGTTCGTACTGCAACGCCTGTTGCTGGCGTAATTTCCGGTTACCAAAACGCATGGCTACAGCACCGACGATGATGCCGACGACTAACCCAATTAGCGCATATTCCCAGGTCATGAACATCTCCCGTTGTCTTTTGTTTCCGTAGGGTGTTGGCTTTAGGCTCCATGCCTGCGCCTGATACTGCCACTATAACCGCTAATCCCACAGAAGTGGAATCCCGTCTTTATATCGCGTAGTGTAGAACGGCCTTTTTTTCGTCAACCGTGAACGACGGCACACCGATTTTCAAGGAATAACAATAACATCATGCAGAGCTTTACCCCCACATCGCGTTACCTGAAAGCCATTAACGAAGGCACTCACCAACCCGACGACGTGCAGAGAGAAGCGGTCAATCGTCTGGAGATCATTTACCAGGCGTTAACGGTGAACCCCCCAGCGGTTTCCGAAGCAAAAGGGTTTATGGCCCGCGTGGGCAAACTGCTGGGGAAAAAGGAAGAGGTGCACAGCGCGCCGGTGCGAGGCTTATATATGTGGGGGGGCGTTGGTCGGGGGAAAACCTGGCTGATGGATCTGTTCTACCACAGCCTGCCTGGCGTTCGTAAGCAGCGTCTGCACTTCCATCGCTTCATGCTGCGCGTGCATGAGGAGTTAACCGCGCTGCAGGGACAAACCGATCCGCTCGACATCGTGGCCGACCGCTTTAAGGCAGAAACAGATGTGCTGTGCTTTGATGAGTTTTTTGTGTCTGATATTACCGATGCCATGCTGCTCGGCGGGCTGATGAAGGCGCTGTTTGCGCGCGGTATTACGCTGGTGGCGACCTCGAATATACCGCCAGATGAGCTGTACCGTAACGGGTTACAGCGTACGCGTTTTCTTCCCGCCATCGATGCGATTAAGCAGCATTGCGACATCATGAACGTAGATGCAGGCGTGGATTATCGTCTGCGGACGTTGACCCAGGCGCATTTGTGGCTCTCACCATTGAATAATGAAACGCAGCAGCAGATGGATAACCTCTGGCTGGCGCTGGCTGGCACCAAACGTGAACAGCAGGGACCGGTTCTGGAGATTAATCATCGTCCATTGCCGACGCTGGGCATGGAAAACCAGACGCTGGCGGTCTCATTTCATACGCTGTGCGTTGATGCCCGCAGCCAGCACGACTATATTGCGCTGTCACGCCTCTACCATACGGTTATGCTGTTTGACGTGCCGGTGATGACACCGTTAATGGAAAGCGAAGCGCGTCGTTTTATCGCGCTGGTGGATGAATTTTACGAACGCCACGTCAAGCTGGTGGTAAGCGCCGCTGTGCCTTTATATGAGGTGTATCAGGGGGAGCGACTGAAGTTCGAATTCCAGCGCTGTCTGTCGCGTTTGCAGGAGATGCAGAGCGAGGAATATCTCAAGCAAGAACACATGCCCTGATCACGGCCAATAAACTGTTGGGCAAATCACAGAAAGGGGTCGATCTTTGACCCCGACTTCTCTATAATCTTGCGACCCCACGTTACAAGAAAGTTTTTTTCCCAAAACTTTTTGTGTGCTGGCATTGGCTATTCGAAGGGGTAGGTTTGCCGGACTTTGTCGTGTGAACCTCAACTGACATAACGTTTGGGTGTTCACCAACGTGTAACTTATTTATTGGGTAAGCTTTTAATGAAAACTTTTACAGCTAAACCAGAAACCGTAAAACGCGACTGGTACGTTGTTGACGCGACCGGTAAAACTCTGGGCCGTCTGGCTACTGAACTGGCTATTCGCCTGCGCGGTAAGCATAAAGCGGAATACACTCCGCACGTAGATACCGGTGATTACATCATCGTTCTGAACGCTGACAAAGTTGCTGTAACCGGCAACAAGCGTACTGACAAAGTGTACTATCACCACACCGGTCACATCGGTGGTATCAAAGAAGCGACCTTTGAAGAGATGATTGCTCGCCGTCCTGAGCGTGTGATTGAAATCGCGGTTAAAGGCATGCTGCCAAAAGGCCCGCTGGGTCGTGCTATGTTCCGTAAACTGAAAGTTTACGCTGGCAACGAGCACAACCACGCGGCACAGCAACCGCAAGTTCTTGACATCTAATCGGGATTATAGGCAATGGCTGAAAATCAATACTACGGCACTGGTCGCCGCAAAAGTTCCGCAGCTCGCGTTTTCATCAAACCGGGCAACGGCAAAATCGTTATCAACCAACGTTCTCTGGAACAGTACTTCGGTCGTGAAACTGCCCGCATGGTAGTTCGTCAGCCGCTGGAACTGGTCGACATGGTTGAGAAACTGGATCTGTACATCACTGTTAAAGGTGGTGGT
>NZ_JBFWLF010000164.1:0-10207 GCF_050252275.1 Citrobacter sp.
GGACGTGGGGGTTCAAGTCCCCCCCCTCGCACCATAAACCACGTTGATATTGCTCGCACTGGGCGAAGGTGGCGGAATTGGTAGACGCGCTAGCTTCAGGTGTTAGTGTTCTTACGGACGTGGGGGTTCAAGTCCCCCCCCTCGCACCAACGAGGCGATATCAAAAAGTAAGATGACTGTGCGAAGGTGGCGGAATTGGTAGACGCGCTAGCTTCAGGTGTTAGTGTCCTTACGGACGTGGGGGTTCAAGTCCCCCCCCTCGCACCAATTATCTTACCTTCCTCTCCAGAACATTCGTGATTATTCATCCCTGATTCCAGTTCATCATCACCAGCATCATTCCGCCGATCAACACAACGCATGATGGTAACAATACAAAGTGCCGCAAATGTTTGTGATAAAGCATAGCCGGTGTCAGCAGTAACCCGAATACAATAATGATCTTCCATGCCCCGAGAGAAAGATCGGCAAACGCCAGCCCGGCAATCACGATCCCCGACAGCAAGACACCCCATCCACTGCCCAGCGCCCGTTGCAACATGGTTTCACCTCTCATACCGATAATGATAACCAATATCATATGATAAATTTTCTCATTTGTCAGTAATCCATAGACCACTTACATGAGCTTTACTTAAGTAATGATGACACGAATTATTTAAGGTGATAAATTGCACAGCGGTAAACATAGAGACACAATAATCTGAACTTAAGCGAGCATCTTCTCGCCCATTATTTGTGTGACCTGAACAGTGTAATTGTTAGATAAATAATGACGTTAAGATATGACTGCACAATCCTGGCAAACTCTGCGCACGAAAAAATACCAACTCTCTCTGCGACTCTTTTTGTTTCTCAACGCTGTTTCCGCGTTGTTTGCCGTAGCCTTTCCGATCTTTCCCAGTAAAACCATCTCCACACCAGGATCTCTCATCCTTGTGCTGAGCACTGCGTTACTGACATGGCATGTAAAGTATGCGAAGAAGCGGATTAATCTCCATGCTATCTCGCTACTCTTTGGTGGGTTATGGGCAGCGCACATTACGCTGAAATACCTGGCTCAGCAGAATCCTGACTATTCTTTTTTACTGGTTGCACTGCTGACGGTGTTATTTATTGGCTCAATTGCTTTTGCCAATAATATCATCGCTTTCACCCTTCATTCGCTGCCATCCTTATTCGTCTGTTTATGGCTAAACGGCCACGAACATGGCCTGCAGTTACTCTTTTTTATGGCCCTGCCCATGGCCGGTATCGCGATTCAGCATGTGATTCAAAAGCGCTATGACGACTTCGCCCAGCAACTGATGTTCAAACTGCTCGCCGAAAAAGAGACACTGACTGACCTGAGCATGCTTGACCCATTAACGGGCCTGTACAATCGGCGGGGGCTCCAGCATAAGCTGAAAGCCGTGCTGGAACTCGACACGCATGAACATTACGTTTTACTGATCGACATCGACCATTTCAAAGCCTACAACGATCACTATGGGCATATGATGGGCGATCAGGCGCTGATCCGCGTTTCTGCTGCGATCCGCAACGCTGTGCGTTCACGTGATGTCGTCGCCCGGTTTGGGGGGGAAGAGTTTATGGTGTTACTGACGGCGATCGACCCACAAACCGCCCGCACGGTAGCGGAACGCATCCGACAGAATGTTTACGATCTCAAAATTCCCCATATGTTCAATGAAAGCGTCGCAACTCACGTCACGATCAGTATCGGTATTGCGCCTCTGGTGGGGAGCGATGTCGAAGGAGCCATTCTTCATGCCGATCAGGCGCTCTATAAAGCTAAGGATTTGGGTCGTAACCATATTTTAGTCAGTGACGATCCGGGTATCGCCTGACGAACGATGGCGCATTCGTGCGCCGTTAAACGTCAGCTGACAAAGATCTTGCTATCGGTTATCGCTATCGTTAGGATTGGCAATCATTATCATTTAGATTACTATCCAGACTATGACCTATCGTTCCGCACCGATCATTGACGATGTCATCTGGCGAACGCATCTCCAGCCACAGATGCCCTCGCTGGCCGAAGCCGTACGCGCAACCATAGCCCAGACGCGTGAGCATCTGCTGGATTTTATCCGTCTGGATGAACCCGCACCACAAAGTGCGATGACGCTGGCACAATGGTGTCGCCCCTGCGAGCTTCAGTCTCTGCTGGCAATTTACTCCGATCATATTTATCGCAACCATCCCACGCAATCGCGCGAAAATAAGCCGCTAATCTCGCTGTGGGCGCAGTGGTACATCGGTCTGATGGTACCTCCCCTCATGCTTGCCCTGCTCACGCAGGAAACAGCCATTGATGTCTCGCCCGAACATATCCACGTTGAGTTTCACGAAACCGGGCGTGCTGCGTGCTTCTGGATCGACGTACATCAGGATCAACTGGCGACAACGCAATCCCCGCAGGCACGCATGGAAACGCTGGTTAAGCAGGCGCTGACGCCGGTCATCCAGGCACTAGAGGCGACCGGAGAGATCAACGGCAAACTTATCTGGAGCAATACCGGCTATCTGATTAACTGGTATCTCACTGAAATGAAACCGCTGCTGGGTGAAACATTGTTGAATACGCTGCGCCAGACCTGCTTCTTTGAAAAGCAGTTGTCCTGTGGGGCTGACAACCCGCTCTGGCGTACGGTCGTCCCTCGTGAAGGCGTCTTGGTACGCAGAACATGCTGTCAGCGTTATCGTCTGCCGGACGTTCAGCAGTGTGGTGACTGTACGCTGAAGTAGTCAGGGAGCGTTCGCCCCCTGATGATAACTACGCAATCTGCTCGTTTTCCGCGTCTGAACGTTGTGCCTCTTCCGCCTCTTGTTCCAGCAGTTGCTTCTCGTACACTTTAAAGAATGGGAAGTAGATGACGGCTGAAACGATTGCCAGAAGCACCACCAGAATTGCAGCACGATAATCCCAGCCTAATGCCCACGCGGCTCCGACTGGCGCTGGCGCAGTCCATGGCACAACCGAAATTACACGACCAATCAGATCCAGTTTCATCGCCGCCCATGCCAGCACGGCGTTCACCATCGGCGCTAACAGGAAAGGAATAAAGAATACCGGATTCATAACAATTGGCGTACCGAAAATCACCGGCTCGTTAATGTTAAAGATACTGGGTACTACGCTCAGTCGGCCAATTGAGCGCAGATGTACGGAACGACTGCGCAGATAGCAAATCACCAGCCCCATCGTCGCACCCGACCCGCCAATCACGATGAAGAACGTCCAGAACGCCTCCATGAAAATATGCGGTAACGGTGCCCCCTGCGCCAGCGCTGTCTGGTTCATACCCAGGTTGGTCAGCCAGAACATTTGCAGCATCCCGGAGACGATCGCCGCACCATGAATACCGGCAAACCACAACAGATGGCCAATCAGTACCGCCAGTAAAATCGCTGGCAGAGAATCGGCAGCGGATACCAGCGGTTTGAAGATGGACATAATGGCTTGTGGGATGAGCATGTCGAACTGTGCCTGAATCAGCAGGCTGAGTGGGTATAATGTCAACACCACCACCAGCACCGGTATCAGCAGATCGAATGAGTTTTTGATCATCGGCGGGACCTGATCGGGTAAACGAATGCCGATGTTATGCGCTTTCAGAAAGCGCATCATTTCTACGCAGTAAAGCGCCACCAGAATCGCCGTAAAAATCCCCGTTCCGCCGAGGCTGTCCACAGGCAGAGTGCCTTTTGTTTTAGGCGCGGCGACCAGTAAGAACGCCATGATAGAGAGCATGGCGCACATGAACGGGTCCAACTGATATGACTTGACGTAATGTTTGCCCAGGTTATAGGCAATGGCAGCACAGATGTAGATCGACATGATCCCCATGGTCATATCAAAGGGGGTCAGGATCTGCCCTTCAAACTGCTTAGCCAGATCCAGCCAGGTCCGGGCAAAGCCCCAGGTGGTATCGGGTGAAAACGGAGGATAGGCAAATACCAACAGAAACGATCCGACAATCATAAATGGCATCGCAGAGATAAAGCCGTCACGGATAGCCATAACATGACGCTGTGAAGAAATGCGCCCGGCAATCGGGCTGACATAGTTTTCAACAAACCGGAAAATCACATTAAAGACTGCATGGTTGGTAGATTTCATAAGTGGCTCTTTTTATGTGATACAGAGGAAGTGACAGCTCCAGTATTAATCGCTCTTTCGAGGACTGCAACCGGTTACGGTAACCGGTTTCCGTGAATGTGAAGAGGATCGAAAAATCGCCCATGTTGCTGGTTTGTTACATTAAAATATTTACAGTACTGGAAGACTTATGCCAAATTACGCCAGCAGTTTTCTGAAGCGTTGAGGACTGTAGAAATGGTGTCAGGAGAATCAAATGAGTCTGCAATCGGTACGGCAATTTTTAGCCGAACATGCCCCGGATATTGAAATCATTGAATTAAATCAAAGCACCGCGACGGTTGAGCTGGCGGCAAAAGCGCATAACGTACAGCCCGGACAGATAGCGAAGACCCTTTCGTTGAAGGTTAAGGACGCCATCATCCTGGTCGTCGCCAAAGGCGATGCAAGACTGGACAATAAAAAACTCAAAAGCACTTTCGGTGCCAAAGCCCGTATGCTGAGCAGTGATGAAGTCGTCAACGCGACGGGACATCCCATTGGCGGGGTTTGTCCTTTCGGGCTGGAAACCCCGTTGCCTGTTTATTGTGACGTCTCTTTACGATCGTTCACCGAAGTCCTTCCGGCCGCCGGTGCCACTCATAGCGCAGTGCGTATTACGCCAGAGCGCATGGCTGAGCTGACTTCCGCCACCTGGGTTGATGTGTGCCAGTAAACATCAACCCTTTGCTTTCGCGGCGATTAAAGCAGAATATCCGCCGCATGCAGTAAACTGGCGTCAGAATTGACGCCCAGTTTCGACATCACATTAAACTTGTGCGCCCGGATGGTTTTAATATTTCGCGCCAGTTCTGTCGCGATTTGCGGCATTGAATAACCGCAGGACATGAAGCGCAAAATCTCACGCTCTGTCGGGCTCAGCATACGACTCTGATTGAGATACCAGAGATTGCTGTTACTTTCGCTGATCCGCCGCGTACCGCCTAACGCAGTAAATAACGCCTCCTGCAGCGCGGGGAGCGAAGCGGCTTTGCTCAGTACGCCATCCAACGGTAAGGGCGACAGTGCGCTGATTAAACGCGCTTCAACATCATCATCCGCGATCACCAGGCGACGCATGCCGGGATAATTTTCAGCCAGTTCGATCAGACTCATCAACCCCACCCGCCTGTCTTTTCTGATCGAGGAGAGAGAGAAAATAATGGCAGAAAAAGCAGTCGTACCCATCGCCTGTTGAAAATCATCCAGCGTCAAATAGAGGTGTAATTTATATTGGCTATCAAACGTTGCGTTAAATAAACTCTGAATACCAATACCACTCATAACACATTTTTCTATGAGTGCGACATTTCGCGTACAGTTTCTATTTTCCATTCTGCTGTCTCTCCATATACTGAAGGTAAATTCAGCTCCCTGGCTCCCTGAGAACTGTTAATCCATGCGTACATTTCCGCATTGCTGTGTATTGATAATCGGCGCATCGCGCTATTTTTTTGGGCGCTGATGGTTTTGTTACTTTTTTTAAGTAATGCCGCAATCTGATTAATCCCCCAACCTTTCCCCAGCAGGCGCAGTACTTTTCGCTCTGATAGCGTTAAAAGAATGGCGTGAGAACCAAATTCCAGAGGTTCTAATTCTGGGGGTGACAACAGCATTTTGCTGATTCGGTCAGGGCTGCTGTGTCCCGAGCGGATAGTACTTACCAGACTCTCAATCGGTTCGACATCAGACAGCAGCGTACTGGAGGGGCGCATCAACAATTCGACCGCCTGCGCGTAATACGCGCGCGACACCATGAAAACCCAGTGGATATCACGGTATTGAGAAAGAAGTGCGTAGAATCGCTCGCAGACAGTGCGCGGGTGATGGCAGTCACCGGTTAAATCCACGATCACCAATTCCGTCCGACGCAGTTGTAGTGGCGTGAGTTCTTCTACGACACTACAGATGGTGAGTTCATACTCCGGGAAATGCAGTTGCATAACCCCGTGGAGTCCCGCTTGTATCACGGGAACTTTACTGATGACAATTCCGTTTTTGCAGCATCCTGGCAACATATATCCTCCATATTCATATGCTTTTATCTTTCTGTTATTAATGAATCGCATTTGAATTAACACATACAATTATGCAATACAAAAAACAAAACAATAGACAATATGAATTGTTTATCCCTGGTGTTTTAACGTTAATTCCGTAAAATGCGGTTATACAACTATCACGGGGTATAATACAAGTCGATATTGTCGATAGATACGTCGCATTCCAGAACAGGATATTAAACATTCTTATTTTATATATGAATTTTTTATTTATCCAAATTTGGACAAGCTATTTATTCTTAATATATTCCCGGTATGCCTTCGGAGACAACGCGGCGTGTTTTTTAAAGAAGCGGGAAAAATAGGTAACATCGCTGAATCCCAGATAGTCGGAGATCTGGCTTACCGTCATGCTGGTATATTGCAGGCTACGTTTGGCTTCGAGCATCAACCGCTGATGCAAAACGCTTAATGCACTGCAATGATGAAATTCACGGCATAACTGATTCAGGTAATTTGCGGAAAGCCCGATTCGATGCGCGTATTCTGCCAGGGGAAGATGTTCGCGATAGTGGCTCTCAATCTGCCGGGCAAAAAGGCGTATTGCGCTACGCCGGCGCGCCAGGGTGTCATTCGGTGGCTGAACCGGCAGACGCTGCCGACGAAGCCAGACCAGCAGCGCGCTCAGCAATGAAAACAGCATCATTTCCCGCGCCTCGTTATCCGTCTGATACTCCCTCTGCAAGGCGGAAAACAACGTGCGGATGTGGCTGCGAGACTGAGCCACCGGCACGCACTGAGGGGTAGTGAGCAATGACAACGGCTGTGGGAACTGAGACTCCAGGCGGCCAATCAGCGGTAACGCCAGAGAAAGAACGTAACCTTGCGTTCCGGGGGAAAAGCGAAAACCGTGGACACAAAGCGCAGGGACGACCTGAATACAGGCATCACGCATCACCGTCGTCTGCCCCTCGATTTCAATCGTTGCCTCCCCCCGATGCAAGTAGAGCAACTGGACGATCTCCGCATGCTGATGCACCCTAATATGCCACTCATATAAACTGCTGCGCTGATGAATTGATTCGCAGTGCAGCAGGTCGGGAGTGGGCCATCCCTGGTGTTCACCATACAATTTAAAAACAGGGACAATGTCAGCCGGTGGCATCATTTTTCCTCATTACTCACCAATCTTTTCGTAAGGCAGTCCGACATAGTTCTCCGCGATTGTCGTCAGTCCCGCTTGCGAGCCCAGATAGTACTGACGGTCCGCCTCCTGCATCTTGCGATCAAAATCGCTCTTTCCCTGAAAATCATGCAGCAGATGGGTCATAAACCAGCTGAAACGCTCCCCCTTCCATACCCGGTTCAGGGCCAGTCGGGAATAGGTCGCCAGCAGGTCGTTACGCCCGTACTGATAGTACTGCGTCAAAATACGCCATAAATAATTCACATCGGACGCAGCCAGATTCAGTCCCTTTGCACCGGTCGGCGGCACGATATGCGCCGCATCACCAACCAGAAAGAGCTTGCCATATTGCATCGGTTCCACCACGTAGCTACGTAATGGCGCGATACTCTTTTCAAGTGAGTGACCAGTCACTAACTTCATGGCCAGTTCATCAGGCAGACGCCGTTTCAGCTCGCCCCAGAAACGTTCATCGCTCCAGGAGTCCACCTGTTCGCTGAGCGGGACCTGCAAATAGTAGCGACTTCTGGTTAGTGAGCGCTGACTACAAAGTACAAATCCACGCTCATGATGCGCATAAATCAACTCCGGATTGACTGGCGGCGTATCGGCCAGCAGCCCCAGCCAGCCAAACGGCCAGATGCTTTCGTATTCGCGAATGACATCACGCGGAATACTTTGTCGGGAAACGCCGTGGAATCCATCACACCCGGCAATGAAATCGCACTCAATGCGGCACTTCTCCCCTTCTTTCTCAAACGTGACAAAAGGACGGTCACTTTTAGCATCGTGAATGTCTACTTGCTGAACGCCATAAATCGTAGACGCACCACAGTCGCTACGTGCCTGCATCAGGTCCCGTGTGACTTCCGTTTGTCCGTAGACCATCACGCTTTTGCCGCCGGTCAATTCACTCAGCGCGACGGGAATGCGTTTGCCATCAAAAATAAACTCAACGCCATGATGTACGAGACCTTCGCTGTCCATGCGCTGCGCCACACCAGCTTCCCGCAAAAGCGAAACCGTCCCACTCTCGAGGATCCCCGCCCGGATGCGCCCCAGCACATACTCCGGCGTCTGACGTTCAATGATGAGTGTGCGGATCCCCACCTTATGCAGTAATTGTCCCAGTAGCAGACCGGAAGGTCCTGCCCCAATAATTGCGACCTGAGTTTTCATCACATTCCTCATCTGCATCGTTGATTATTTGTTTAATCAATGTTGAATAAAAGTTTCAAATTGCATTTTTGATAAGCAAACACAGAAAAAGAAGGGCTAAATGCGGTTAAAAATTGCACTTTTCACCGATTTAGCAAAACTGTGGCGCAGTTCAAATTCCGACCGCCGTAGAGCGGGTTCTTTTTTCAACAGAAAGATTGATCTCAGCCGGAGCCAAAAAACGCGCACTTCGTGATACAAAGATGTCTTTCGTCATTCGACAGTACGTAACGCGTCTTTTCAGCCAGGGCGAGTCATGCAAGAAGAGCAGTCATTACAGCGAACGGTTACACGGTTATGCATTCAGTGTGGGCTTTTTTTACTGCAACACGGCGCGGAGAGCGCGTTGGTTGATGAACTCTCTACCCGACTTGGGCTGGCATTGGGGATGGACAGCGTCGAAAGCGCTATCTCCTCCAATGCTATCGTTCTGACCACTATTAAAGATGGGCAATGCCTGACCTCCACGCGAAAAAACCAGGATCGCGGCATTAATATGCACGTGGTCACCGAGGTTCAGCACATTGTCATTCTCGCCGAACACAAGCTGCTGGATTACAAAGGCGTCGAGAAGCGTTTCAGCCAGGTCAGACCCCTGCGCTATCCGCGCTGGCTGGTCGCGTTGATGGTCGGCCTCTCCTGCGCCTGCTTCTGTAAGCTGAATAACGGCGGTTGGGACGGCGCGGTGATTACCTTTTTTGCCAGCATGGTGGCGATGTATATTCGTCAAATCCTGGCGCATCGTCATTTGCATCCACAGATCAACTTTTGCGTCACGGCTTTTGTCGCGACCACCATTTCCGGTCTGATGTTACACCTTCCCGCCTTTAGCCAGACGCCCACGGTGGCGATGGCCGCCAGCGTCCTGCTGCTGGTTCCCGGTTTTCCGCTGATCAACGCGGTGGCGGATATGTTTAAAGGACACATCAATACCGGTCTGGCGCGCTGGGCGATCGCCAGCTTGCTGACGCTCGCAACCTGCGTGGGCGTGGTCATGGCGCTGACACTTTGGGGGCTTCGCGGATGGGTATAATCGATTTCATTCTCGCGCTGATGCAGGACATGCTGCTTTCCGCGATCCCGGCACTGGGGTTTGCGATGGTCTTTAACGTCCCCCACCGCGCCCTGCCCTGGTGCGCGCTGCTCGGTGCGCTCGGTCACGGTTCGCGTATGGTGATGATGACCGCCGGGTTTAATATTGAATGGTCAACGTTTGTTGCCTCACTGCTTGTCGGCAGCATCGGCATCCAATGGTCGCGCTGGTATCTGGCGCATCCCAAAGTGTTTACCGTTGCGGCGGTGATCCCGATGTTCCCCGGAATTTCAGCCTACACGGCAATGATCTCTGCGGTGAAAATCGGCCACTTCGGCTACAGCGAACCGTTGATGATTACGCTGCTGACCAATTTCCTGAAAGCCTCGTCGATTGTGGGCGCGCTTTCGATCGGACTCTCCGTGCCCGGCCTGTGGCTCTACCGAAAACGCCCACGCGTTTAATCGCCGCGGCAGGCGCATCCCTGCCGCTCCTCCTCATCGGTGTGTTACTATAGAAGCAGTGTCCCTTCTCGGTTGTAGTCGGTATTGAGAAACGTTATGTCATCCAGAATTTTGACCCCGGACGTCATTGGTATTGACGCCTTATTACACGATCACCAG
>NZ_JBFWLF010000165.1:0-10097 GCF_050252275.1 Citrobacter sp.
TGCTATTAATGTGCATTGATTTGTACGCTTTTTTTACCCAAGTTACGCACTCTTTATATTCATTAAAAAAACGCCCAGGAATAATATAAATAAATGGATGTTCTCTTATTAATTTTCCTTTTTCGTCAGTTCAACCCCCGTTGACATAACCTTTGAATAACTGTATTAATCGCGCAAAAGGAAAGATTTATAATTTTAAGGTAAGTGAATCTTTAAGGTTTTAAAGATGAACGGACCCGCTTTGCCTTTTAATTAATTTTTACTGCGTCTTTTATGCTCTTATCCGAAAAAAGAGTAGTACGGAAAAGGTATTCCTATGAAAACACAAAAAATGAAATGCAAACCACCCTCACCGGGGAAATTGGCACTCTGTATCGCCAGTGCGCTGGCGCTCGGAGGATTTAGCGGGCAAGTCGCTGCGGCATGCGGTTACACCACCACTGCTCAATTGTTATGTGACGATCAGACGATTTACTATTATGGTAACCCATTGAGTCCGTCCAATGGTCGTGACTATACATCGTTTGATGAAACCGTAATTAACACCAGCCAGAATGGTACAACCACACCTTTACAAGGATGGGGAGTATACCTTGATAGCACGGGTTATAAGTTTAAAAATCTGGTAATCAATACTACTGGCTCAGAGGCTGATGGAATCCACTCTAAAAACGCCGGTGGTAGATTAGAAGCTGAAAATATTACTATTACGACGACCGGAACGAGTTCTGACGGGATTAACCTCGGCCGCGAGCTTACAAGTGCGTATTCTGTTATTGACGTTAGCGGAAATGTTTCGGTTGATGCTTCGGACGGTATGGGGTTGCGCGCAAATATATCCAGAGCAAATACCAGCGCACAGTCATCAATTATTGTTCATGGGAATGCGGATATTGTTACCCGTGGTTCTGGGGGCGCGAACTCTGGATACGGGATCTATGCTGGTAAGGATCTCGGTGACTTATTTGGCAGTGCTGCGGGAATCGCGGATGTCACGATTGGCGGTACTGCAACCATTACCACTTCCGGTTCGAATGCTCATGGTGTTTACGCAGGAAGGAAAGGTGAGGTCAACCTCAATAACGTCAATATCACAACCACTGGTAGTGGCGCGAATGGTATCTATGCTTACGCCAGCAGTGATTTTGCCACAGTGAATTTGGGTGGGGACACCACCATTAAGGCGACAGGCAATAATGCCAATGCAATGTATGCCTATCAAAGTAAAGGCCTCATTCGCTCCTGGGATGCCACTACGGACACTGCAAGCTCTGGTGTCTATAACATTGAGGGCAACCTTTATGCACGCTATAGCGGCATTATTGACCTGACAATGGATGACGGAAGCCATTTCGTGGGCACCGCCAACTCTTCGCAACTGGAAAATACAGCATCTTACCGTGCGACTATTAATCTGGATATGAAGGGTGCCAGCAGCGAATGGACGATGACTGGAAATTCCGTGGTCTCTAATCTGACGCTGGATCAGGCGACGCTGCGCTACAGTCCTGACGGCGTGTCTCGCGATGATGCGGGAACCTTCAAGACATTGACTGTGGTCGGAAACTACATCGGGACCAACGCGCTGTTAGTGCTGAACACGGTACTGGAAGGGGATTCGTCTCTGACCGATAAACTGATTGTTCAGGGCGATACCTCCGGTAATACCAAAGTGGGCATCAACAACATTGGTGGTGTGGGTGAACTGACCGTCGATGGGATTAAAATTGTTGAGGTTGCCGGAAACTCTGACGGTACCTTTACCAAATCAGGGCGTATCGTCGCCGGTGCGTACGACTATGACGTGGTGAAAAAAGCCAGTGACTGGTATCTGACCAGCGAGCTGTCACCGGTGGATCCGCCGCCAGTGGAGCCACCTCCGCCACCACCGACTGAGCCGGATCCCGATCCCGCGCAGCCAGACCCAACTGATCCTCCAGGACCGCCAGTATATCCGGGTCCCGTCGAGCACCAGTATCGCCCTGAATTCGGGAGCTATCTGGCGAACAACTATGCGGCCAATACGATGTTTATCACCCGTCTGCACGACCGTCTGGGTGAGACTCAGTATACCGATATGCTGACTGGCGAAGAAAAAGTCACCACCATGTGGATGCGTAACGTAGGGGGCCATAATCGCTTTACCGACGGCAGCGGGCAGTTGAAAACCAACGCTAACCGTTATGTTCTGCAGTTAGGCGGCGACCTGGCGCAGTGGAGCAGCGACGGCCTCGATCGCTGGCATCTGGGTGCCATGGCGGGTTATGCCAACCAGAAAAGTAAAACTCGTAACAGCTACACTGGCTATTCGTCTCGTGGACAGGTAGACGGTTACAGCGTCGGTCTGTATGCCACCTGGTATGCCAATGAAGCGGATAAGACCGGGACCTATCTGGATAGCTGGGTACTGTATAACTGGTTTGATAACACCGTTAGTGGCGAACATCTGGCCAGCGAAAACTACAAATCCGACGGTATCACGGCGTCTGTTGAAGGCGGTTATAGCTTCCTGGTCGGGGAAAGTGAAAATAAAACCTACTGGATCCAACCGAAAGCGCAGGTTATCTGGATGGACGTGCAGGCCGATTCACACCGTGAGCACAACGGGACGGTGGTTAAAGACAAAACTGACGGCAACCTGATGACTCGCCTCGGCGTCCGTGCTTACCTGAAAGGTCATGCGGAGAAAGATGCCGATAAAGGCCGTGATTTCCAGCCGTTCATTGAAGCGAACTGGATCCACAACACCAATAACCAGACCGTACAGATGGGCTCCATCAAGGATGACATCAGCGGGACACGTAACATTGGTGAGCTGAAAGTAGGTATTGAAGGGCAAATCAACCCGCGTCTGCAGGTGTGGGGTAACGTGGCGCAGCAAATGGGCGACAACAGCTACAGCGATACCTCTGCGATGCTCGGGGTGAAATACAGCTTCTAAGAAACCGAGAAATATCACACCAGAACAAGGCGATGCTCTTAGGGCATCGCCTTTTTTTCCTTCATCTTTCCCTGACGGGTACATAGTCAAAACGCCCCTTTCCCGCTACAGTTATTCATCCACGGCAAGTAAGGAGAAGGGACATGCTCTATATCTTTGATTTAGGTAATGTGATTGTCGATATCGACTTCAACCGCGTATTAGGTACCTGGAGCGATCTGAGCCGTGTGCCGCTGGCGTCGTTAAAGCAGAGCTTTACGATGGGTGAGGCCTTCCATCAGCACGAACGGGGAGAAATCACCGATGAAGCATTTGCCGAGGCCCTTTGTCATGAGATGGATCTGTCGCTGAGCTACGAACAGTTTTCCCATGGCTGGCAGGCCGTTTTTGTCGCGCTACGGCCTGAGGTTATCGATATCATGCAGAAACTGCGTGAGCAGGGGCATCGCGTGGTCGTCCTGTCGAACACCAACCGGCTGCATACGACGTTCTGGCCAGAGGAATATCCAGAAATTCGCCAGGCGGCGGACCATATTTATTTGTCGCAGGATCTGGGGATGCGCAAGCCGGAGACACGGATTTATCAGCATGTGTTACAGCAAGAGGGTTTTTCAGCGAGCGACACGGTCTTTTTTGACGACAACATCGATAATATAGAAGGGGCCAACCAGTTGGGGATAACCTGCATTCTGGTGACCGATAAAACCGTCATTCCTGACTATTTCGCGAAGTTGTTATGCTAAAAACCGTGCATCAAAAAGCCAGGCAACATACCCGACCGATCTGGGCCTGGCTGAAGCTCCTCTGGAAGCGCATTGATGAGGACAATATGACGACCCTGGCAGGGAATCTTGCCTACGTCTCGTTGCTCTCATTAGTGCCGCTGATCGCCGTTGTATTTGCGCTTTTCGCCGCTTTTCCGATGTTTTCCGATGTCAGCGTCCAGTTGCGACACTTTATTTTTGCCAACTTTATCCCGGCAACGGGCGATGTGATTCAACGTTACATTGAGCAGTTTGTCGCCAACTCCAACAAAATGACGGCGGTGGGGGCCTGCGGGTTAATCGTCACCGCGCTGCTGTTGATGTATGCCATTGATAGCGCGCTGAATACTATCTGGCGCAGCACGCGCACGCGGCCAAAAGTGTACTCCTTTGCCGTGTACTGGATGATTTTGACGCTGGGACCATTACTGGCAGGGGCCAGTCTGGCGATCAGTTCCTATCTTCTCTCATTACGCTGGGCCAGCGATCTCAATACCGTGATTGATGATGTGCTGCGTCTCTTCCCGCTGATCCTCTCCTGGCTCTCATTCTGGCTCCTCTACAGCGTGGTGCCGACCACGCGCGTACCGAATCGGGATGCGATTGTCGGCGCCTTTGTCGCTGCGGTCCTGTTCGAGGCCGGAAAGAAAGGTTTCGCGCTTTATATCACCATGTTCCCGTCATATCAGCTTATTTACGGCGTGTTAGCGGTGGTACCCATTTTGTTTGTCTGGGTGTACTGGACGTGGTGTATCGTCTTGCTTGGTGCGGAAATAACTGTCACTCTCGGGGAATACCGCAAACTCAAACAAGCCGCAGAACAAGAAGAAGCAGACCAACCATGATTGCATTAATTCAGCGCGTAACCCGTGCCAGCGTCACCGTGGAGGACGAAGTGACGGGTGAAATTGGCTCAGGACTTTTAGTGTTGTTGGGTGTCGAAAAGGATGACGACGAGCAGAAAGCGAATCGCCTGTGTGAACGTGTGCTCGGCTACCGTATTTTTAGCGATGCCGAAGGCAAAATGAACCTGAACGTGCAACAGGCGGGCGGGAGTGTGCTGGTGGTTTCACAATTTACGCTGGCGGCGGATACCGAACGCGGCATGCGTCCGGGGTTCTCTAAAGGGGCGACGCCGGAGCGGGCGGAGGCCCTGTACGATTATTTCGTCGAACGCTGCCGCCAGCAGGACATGAATACGCAGACCGGACGCTTCGCTGCGGATATGCAGGTTGCGCTGGTGAATGACGGCCCCGTGACGTTCTGGTTACAGGTATGAATCAGCTTCCGGCGTGGCCGCGGGTTACAAGAGAGAGTACCGCTATGTATCACCTTCGAGTACCGCAAACAGAAGAAGAATTAGAGCGTTACTATCAGTTTCGCTGGGAAATGCTGCGCAAGCCGCTGCATCAACCGAAGGGTTCCGAGCGTGATGCCTGGGACGCAATGGCGCACCACCAGATGGTGGTCGATGAAGAGGGCAATCTGGTTGCCGTCGGGCGGTTGTACATCAATGCCGATAATGAGGCTTCCATCCGTTTCATGGCTGTCGATCCCACCGTGCAGGAAAAGGGGCTGGGAACGCTGATGGCAATGACGCTGGAGTCCGTCGCACGTCAGGAAGGGGTCAAACGAGTGACCTGTAGCGCACGGGAAGACGCTGTCGAATTCTTCGCCAAACTGGGTTTTGTCAATCAGGGCGAAATCACCACGCCGCAAACTACGCCGGTTCGCCACTTTTTGATGATCAAACCGATTGCCTCGCTCGATGACATTTTGCATCGCGGCGACTGGTGCGGACAGCTACAGCAGGCATGGTATGAGCACATCCCGCTGAGCGAGAAGATGGGTGTACGTATTCAGCAGTACACCGGGCAGAAATTTATTACCACCATGCCGGAGACGGGCAATCAAAATCCGCACCACACGCTGTTTGCCGGGAGCCTGTTTTCGCTGGCTACGCTGACCGGCTGGGGGCTTATCTGGCTGATGCTGCGTGAGCGCCATCTTGGGGGCACGATCATTCTCGCTGACGCCCATATCCGCTATAGCAAACCTATCAGCGGCAGACCCGCCGCGGTTGCCGATCTCGGCTCGTTGAGCGGCGATCTTGACCGTCTGGCGCGTGGGAAAAAGGCGCGGGTTCAACTGCAGGTAGAGCTGCTGGGCAATGACACACCGGGCGCTATTTTTGAAGGTATTTACATCGTCCTGCCCGCCAAACCGTTTGGTCCCTATGAAGAAGGCGGAAACGAGGAAGAGTAGGGGAACTCCCTTCTCTATTCTTCGCTAACGGACGGGATAGTCACGCGCCAGGCGATATCCTGCATTGCGCTGCGCGCCGCATGGCTGACGCCAGCTAGCTGGAAAAAACCATGAATCACGCCGAGGTAGCGCTGGCAGGTGCAGTCGACGTGTTGGGTCGTCAGTCGCTCATACAAAAGTTCGCCTTCGTCGCACAGCGGATCAAATTCAGCGGTGATGATGTGCGTAGGCGGTAAGCCGCTGAGATCATCTCGCCAGAGCGGGCTGGCTTCGGGATGCTGGCGAACGGTATGGGGCATATACATCTCATACCCGGTTAGCAATGTGTCACGGGTAATGAGGTAGTCCAGACCGTTGCGGGTATAGCTCTCACATTTCGCGGTCGCGTCGAGCATCGGGTAGATCAGCATCAATTGTGCGGGCAGCCATTGCTTTGCTGCCTTCAGGCGCAATGCTGTCACCAGAGCCAGGTGTCCGCCCGCACTGTCCCCGGCAAGCGTGATGTGCTGGCGTTCAACGCCAAGCTGTTCCGCATATTGCCAGATCAGGTTGGCCCCTTTTTCAGCATCGTCATGCGCCGCAGGAAACGTGTGTTCTGGTGCGAGGCGGTATTGTACGGCAATCACCCGGCAACCGCTGGTATACGCCAGTTGCCGCAACTGATTATCATGCGTGGCAAATCCGCCGCTCACGAAACAGCCGCCGTGATAGTAAATAACGCAGGGCAGAGCACCCGAAGTATGGCGCGGTGATACGACGCGCAGCGTCATCCCCTCCAGCTCAACATCACTGACCTCTACGCGCGTTTCGGTCTTTCCGGCCAGCGCGGTACTGGCGATATAGCCTGCTCTCCGGTCATCAATGTGTTGCCGACGAACAGAAGGACGTCCCGCCGCGATAAATTCCTCGACCCGTTGTGCAATCCCGTGTTCAAGCGCCATTTTCTTAATCCCTTAATTCTGTATGAATATACAGTGTTATAACCTGGTTTTTCATGAAAGAGAATGGTGGATTTAGGGCAGAGTAAAATTCTGGAAAGCGCCTCGCAAAAGGAAAAGTCACTACGGAGATCGCTTTTTTTCTGCTTGCTGACGGTGTATGTTGTTTGAAAATTATTCGCCAATGATATACTGGAGGTATATGTGAGCATAATGGCTGGAATGGACATGGGCAGAATATTACTCGACTTATCCGATGAGGTGATCAAGCGCCTTGACGATCTCAAGCAGCAGCGCAACCTGCCGCGTGCGGAGTTGTTGCGCGAAGCGGTTGAACAGTACCTTGAAAGGCAGGGCCAGGCTGAAACCACGATTTCCAATGCGCTGGGGCTCTGGCAGGGCTGTGAGGAAGACGGCGTTGAGTATCAGAGGACGCTACGCGAGGAATGGTAATGCAAAAGGGACCCGTGCTGTTCGATACCAATATCCTGATTGATTTATTCAGCGGGCACCAGGAAGCACAGCATGTACTGGAAGCGTATCCGCCGCAGAATGCCATCAGCCTGGTTACCTGGATGGAAGTAATGGTGGGGGCAAAAAAATACCATCAGGAATATCGTACACGTGTGGCGTTGAGTGCGTTCAACATCATCGGCGTTTCACAGGAAATTGCTGAGCGAAGCGTGAATCTCAGGCAGGAATATGGGATGAAACTTCCGGACGCGATCATTCTGGCTACCGCGCAGATTCATCGGTTTGCGCTTGTGACGCGCAACACCAGAGATTTCGCGGGGATACCTGGCGTCATTACGCCTTATCAGTTGCAAGCCGGACGATAAGCACCGTCCGGCATCACCTGTTGAAGGCGTTTACTCCCCTTCTCCCGGGAACAGGAACGGGTTGATGGAACTGCGGGCGAAGCCTTCTTGCTCCATGCGCGCGTCCAGTACCAGCGACGCGAGGTCGTCGGCGACGGCTTCCACTTTCGGGTCTTTTTCCTGATAGAGGATCTTCAGGTAGGTTCCACAGTCACCGCAGCTTTCGGCTTTGATTGCCGCCTGCTCATTGTCCAGTGACCAGTAGTGCAGATCGCGGCTTTGCTCGCAGTTGCTGCATTTAACACGAACCACATGCCACTCGGTTTCACAAAGGTTGCAGTGCAGATAGCGCAGTCCCTGGGTGGTGCCAATTTGCACCATGCTGGAGACCGGCATCGAGCCGCACACCGGGCAGTACTGACGTTGTTCGCCGTATTCCGCGCGGGCTTTACCCGGGATAAGGCTGGCCATTTGCGCCCAGTACAGCGACAGCGCGGCCCAGATGAACGGGGCCTTATCGCTGCTGACCGCGGCGAAATCGGAGGCAAACAGAGCGCTGGCCATCTGTTCCAGTTCCTGTTCGGAGGCTTTTTCCAGATTTTCGATCACCGCCAGCGCCGGGCCGCTCATCTCCGGTTTCAGTTCGGCGATCAACGAGTGCAGCAGTTTCTGCCAGTGCTTATCGCGTGGCAGAACGTGGATATCCAGCGGCGGCTTACCCTGATCGTTGGCTTCTTTGATGCGTGCAGTGAGATCCATCTGCAACGGATGGTCATACAGCACCACTTCCTGGGCATGGGCGATCAGCGCGGCAAAGCGCAGGTAATCTCCCAGCGGGTTATTCTCAGCCAGTTCGCGCAGACGCTCGGCGCGACGGTTATACAGATTTTTGAGCCGGGGGAATAATAACGGTGGAATCATATCCGTCGCGCGTTTCTCGCTCTTTTCCAGCTCATCTTGCGGGATGATACGAATGCTCATTCAGTCACTTCCTGGTTAGGCAGATTTAGCTAGGTGTAATCCGCTCTGTGAATTGGCGGGCATTTCGCGCCCGCGCTGGTGAATGTCATTAATGATAACCGCAATCGGCCTGCGGGTTATAGCGGTGACATCGCAATGTGTGCGTTACGATACCTGATATCGATACCCCAGACCATGCACCGTTCGGATTAGCTGCGGCTGATTGGCATCCTGTTCGATGACTTTGCGGAGCCGGGAAATGTGCTGATCCAGCGTACGGCTATTGGGCAAATAGTCGTACCCCCACGCCGCATCGAACAACATATCTCGCGTAACCACCTGATTTTTATGACGCTCAAGACAGCTTAAAATGCGAACTTCCCGCAGCGTCAGCTCCAGCTTTTGCTCGCCGCGCCAGGCGCACAGTTCATTCGGGAACACCGTCAGGTCGCCAAAAGCAAAACTGAGGTTAGGCTGCGTGGCGCTATGGTTTAAACAACGACGGGCGATGGTTTTTATCCGCGCCCGCAGTTCATGAATACCAAACGGTTTGCTGATGTAGTCATCTGCACCCAGTTCCAGCCCCACGACACGGTCGATCTCCTCATCTTTGGCGGAGAGAAACACGATGGGAATATGTTCGTTCTGGCGGCGAATTTCCCGGCAGACCGTATAGCCATCCATTTCGGGCATCATGATGTCTAACAGCACAAAGTCCGGTTTGTCGCGGTGATAACTCTCCAGCGCCGCGCGCCCGTCCGGTGCTGCTATGAGCGAATAACCCTCGCGCGACAGAGCATCCACCAGACCCTGGCGGATGTTTGCATCATCTTCGGCAATCAGTATCTTCATATTCTCATCCCTGCGGCAGCGTAAGGGTAAAGCGGACGCCGGGTTCTTGCGCCGTTACCTGAATCTTGCCGTGCAGGCGTTGCGCCAGTTGGCAAGCGATGGTGAGCCCAATACCAGTACCTGAAACACCCTCGGTAATGGAGGATTTGACCCGATAAAACGGGCGGAAGATCAAGGACATCTCATTTTCCGCAATACCGGGACCATAGTCGCGAACGGCGATCTCCACGTTTTCCGCAACGTGTTCAACGGTCAGATCCACGCGCTGGCCCTGCGAAGCGTATTTTTCGGCATTACTGAGAAAGTTGCTGACAATTTGCGTGATCACGTCGCGATCGCTATGCAATGTCAGATTCTCAGGGCAGGACATGTGAATCGTCATGCCTTTAGCCTGCAACGCAGGCGTAAAGATCTGCGTGATTTCTGTCATCAGACGGCGGAGATTGACTGGTTGAAGATGCAGTTTCGGTGCGCGCGTAATGGTCAGGATATTCTGGATAAGCCGTGATATCCGCTGGCCTTCCTGAGTGATCTCATCCACATAGCGTCGCTCATGCGT
>NZ_JBFWLF010000166.1:0-10092 GCF_050252275.1 Citrobacter sp.
ATGCGGATCGCCGCGCCAGAAATCAGCGGGACTTTTGCCGCATAACAACCCGCATTGAGCTGGTTACGAATCGCGACGTTATCGGTGCAGTCCAGCACCAGATCGTGTTCGGCGATGAGTGCCCGAAGGGCGGTCTCGTCCAGCAGTGCATTAATCGGGGTAATCGCGACGTGCGGATTAATTCGGCTTAGCGCGGCACGCGCCGACTCCACTTTCGGCTGGTTGAGGGTCGCATCGCTGTGCAGCGTCTGGCGCTGCAGATTTGACAGCGACACGGTGTCGAAATCGAGCAGCGTCAGGTGGCCGACGCCGGCGCTCGCCAGATACTGCGAGGACGCACAGCCCAGCCCACCGAGGCCCACTACCAGTACTCTGGCTTCCTTCAGCGCTTCCTGTCCGTCAAAGTCAAAGCCGCGCAGAATGATCTGCCGGTTGTAGCGCAGCATCTCCTGATCGCTGAGTTCTGCCATCACAGGCCTCCGAACAGCGCGTTGAAGGGTTCGACTTCCACCCATTCACCCACTTCGACGTTACCGCGATCGCGCTCCAGCACAATGAAGCAGTTGCCCTGACTGAAGGAACTAAAAATATGTGAACCCTGATGGCCTGTGGTACTTACTTCCAGTTCACCGTTAGCGGTGCGCTGCAGCATACCACGCTGGAAATCGAGACGCCCCGGCGTTTTCTTCAGTTGCGAAGCGGTACGGACGCGCTGGCGCGCGGGTAATCCGCTGGCCGTATTGCCGCTCAGTTTCGCCAGCAGCGGCTGAACCAACTGGTAGAAAGTCAGCGCCGCTGAGACCGGGTTGCCCGGCAAACCGCAGAACCAGCTGTTGCGCAGTTTGCCAAAGGCGAACGGTTTGCCCGGCTTGATTGCCAGTTTCCAGAAAGCGATTTCGCCCAGCTCTTCAAGAATGGTTTTGGTGTAATCCGCTTCACCGACCGACACGCCGCCGGAGCTAATCACCACATCCGCCTGACTGTCGGCTTCGATAAACGCCGTGCGCAGGGCGTGCGGATCATCGCGGATGATGCCTAAATTGATTACGTCGCAACCCAACTGTTGCAGCATCAGGTGCACCGTCAGGCGGTTGGTATCATAAATCTGACCTTCGCCGAGTGGTTGACCGGGTAGTTGCAGTTCATCGCCCGTCGAGAACAGCGCAACGCGCACTTTACGCACCACCTGGACGTCGGCAATGCCGAGCGAGGCCAGTACCGGCAGTTCGCCTGTGGTAAGACGTGTACCGGCAGGGAAAACCACCGCGTTTTGCCCGATGTCTTCGCCACGACGGCGGATATTTTGCCCGGCGCGAACGTCGGCGGTAAAACGCACGCCGTTGTCTGTCTGTTCAGTCTGCTCTTGCATCACTACCGCGTCACATCCCGGCGGTACTGGCGCACCGGTCATAATGCGAATACAGCTGCCCGCAGGCCATTCTCCCTGGAACGGCTGACCGGCGAACGCTTTGCCAGCGACCGGCAGCGGATGTCCGTTGGCGAGATCGGCCAGACGTACCGCGTAACCGTCCATCGCCGAATTATCGAAACCCGGGACGTCCAACGGCGAAACCACGTCAGTCGCCAGAATTCTGCCAAAGCACTGCACCAGCGGTAACGTCTCGACGGCGGTGAGCGGGGTAACACGCGACAACATTTCGGTAAGCGCCGTTTCCAGCGGCATCAGTCCGGCGGTAAATTCCATGAAAACACTCCTGCGGGGCAAAATCGAATCCGTCTATTATGTCAGAAAATGCGAGGGGACTGTATGCCACCTCGGACTTAGGAAGGCTGTGAATGCTTTACATGCTAATCGCATCTTTCTATAGTCAAAAATCGAATCAATAACTCTACAGAATTCTGATATTTGTAGAAGACGGACGGCAAATATGGGCAAAGCAGTCATTGCAATTCACGGCGGCGCAGGGGCGATTACCCGCGCGCAGATGAGCCAGGAGCAGGAATTACGCTATATCCAGGCGCTTTCCGACATTGTCGACGTCGGGCAAAAGATGCTGGAAGCGGGAGAAAGCGCGCTGGATGTGGTCACTGAAGCCGTGCGACTGCTTGAAGAGTGTCCGCTGTTTAATGCCGGGATCGGCGCGGTGTATACCCGTGATGAGACCCATGAGCTGGATGCCTGCATCATGGATGGCAATACCCTGAAAGCCGGCGCTGTGGCGGGCGTCAGCCATCTGCGTAACCCGATCCTTGCTGCCAGACTAGTAATGGAGCGTAGCCCGCATGTCATGATGATTGGCGCAGGCGCTGAAAAATTTGCGGCCGGAGAAGGGATGGCGCTGGTGTCTGCGGATCTCTTTTCGACGCCTGAACGTTATCAACAACTGCTGGTCGCGCGCTCAAGCGGCGAAACCGTGCTGGATCACAGCGGCGCGCCGCTGGACGAAGGCAAAAAAATGGGCACCGTGGGCGCGGTAGCGCTGGATGTGCATGGCAATCTGGCGGCAGCGACGTCGACCGGAGGCATGACCAACAAATTACCGGGCCGCGTCGGCGACAGTCCGCTTGTTGGGGCGGGCTGTTATGCCAATAATGCCAGTGTGGCGGTCTCCTGCACCGGTACCGGCGAAGTGTTTATCCGCGCGCTGGCGGCTTACGATATTGCGGCGTTGATGGATTACGGCGGGCTGAGCTTATCGGAGGCCTGCGAGCGGGTAGTGATGGAGAAGTTACCGGCACTCGGCGGGAGCGGCGGGCTGATCGCCATCGATCATGAGGGGAATGTGGCCTTGCCGTTTAATTGCGAAGGCATGTATCGCGCCTGGGGTTATGCCGGGGATACACCAACGACCGGGATTTACCGGGAAAAAGGGGACACCGTTGCCACACAGTGATGCGCTTGATGCCAGCGACGTGCTGGCCGTCAGCAATCTGAATATAGCCTTTCAACAGGACCAGCAGCGTACTGAGGCGGTGCGGAACCTGTCGTTTCGTCTCAGGCGTGGCGAAACGCTGGCGATTGTCGGTGAATCCGGTTCAGGAAAATCGGTCACCGCGCTGTCGCTGATGCGACTGATTGAACAGTCTGGTGGTGAGGTGCAGTGCGAGCAGATGCTGCTGCGTCGTCGGAACCGCGAGGTGATTGAGTTGGGTGAACAGAGTACGTCACAGCTTCAGCGGGTCCGTGGCGCCGATATCGCCATGATCTTTCAGGAGCCGATGACGTCGCTCAATCCGGTGTTTACCGTGGGTGAGCAGATAGCCGAGTCCATTCGCCTGCATCAGGGGGCGGGACGTGAAGAGGCGATGGCGGAGGCGAAGCGGATGCTCGATCAGGTTCGCATTCCGGAGGCGAAAGCGATCCTTTCACGCTATCCCCATCAGCTATCCGGCGGCATGCGCCAGCGGGTAATGATTGCGATGGCGCTCTCGTGTCGCCCGGCGGTGCTGATTGCCGATGAACCGACAACCGCGCTGGACGTCACGATTCAGGCGCAAATCCTGCAACTGATCAAAGTCCTGCAACGAGAGATGTCGATGGGAGTGATTTTCATCACTCACGATATGGGCGTGGTCGCGGATGTCGCCGATCGTGTGCTGGTGATGTATCAGGGCGAAGGGGTGGAGACCGGCACTGTGGAACAGATCTTCCGCGCGCCACAGCATCCTTACACGCAGTCATTATTAGCGGCGGTACCGCAACTTGGGGCGATGAAAGGTCTCCCATATCCGCGCCGCTTCCCGTTGATCTCTTTGAGCGAGCCGGAAAAGCGTGAGCGGCCTGTCGATCAAAATACGGTGGTCGAGGGAGAGCCCATTTTGCAGGTACGCAATCTGGTGACTCGTTTCCCGTTACGTAGCGGTATCCTTAATCGGGTGACTCGCGAAGTGCATGCGGTGGAAAATGTCAGCTTTGATCTCTGGCCTGGCGAGACGCTGTCGCTGGTCGGTGAGTCAGGCTGTGGCAAATCCACCACCGGACGTGCGCTACTGCGCCTGGTGGAGTCGCAGTCCGGCGAGATTATTTTCAACGGTCAGCGAATCGATACGTTGTCCGACAGTCAATTGCAGCCATTGCGTCGCGATATTCAGTTTATTTTTCAGGATCCATACGCCTCACTCGACCCGCGACAAACCGTGGGTTATTCGATCATGGAGCCACTGCGCGTCCACGGGTTGTTGCAGGGGAAGGCGGCGGCCGATCGGGTGGCGTGGCTGCTGGAGCGTGTCGGGTTGAAACCTGAACATGCGTGGCGTTACCCGCATGAGTTTTCCGGTGGACAGCGCCAGCGGATCTGTATTGCCCGCGCGCTGGCGCTCAATCCAAAAGTGATTATTGCCGATGAGTCGGTCTCCGCGCTGGATGTGTCGATTCGCGGGCAAATTATCAACCTGCTGCTCGACTTGCAGCGAGAGCTGGGGATTGCCTGGTTGTTCATCTCGCATGATATGGCCGTCGTTGAACGGATCAGCCACCGCGTGGCGGTGATGCATATGGGGCAGATTGTTGAGATCGGCCCACGCGCTGCGCTGTTTGAAGATCCTCAGCATCCGTATACCCGCAAGCTCATGGCGGCGGTTCCGGTTGCCGACCCCGGACATCACCGCCCGCAGCGGGTGCTGCTGTCGGACGATCTGCCCAGCAACATTTACCGGCGCGGCGAAGCGCCCGCACCGGTTTCATTGCAGTTAGTCGGGCCCGGACATTATGTCGCGCGTCCACAACAAGAAAATGCGCTATTGCGTTTATAACAATCAGGCAGGGTTCAGGAGAAAAAAGATGACAAAATTACTCGCCCGACATTGGCTGCTGGCATTAGGCGCGACGACCGCGCTGGCAGCCTCCCCGGCGTTTGCCGCGAAAGATGTAGTGGTCGCGGTGGGGTCCAACTTCACCACGCTCGATCCATATGATGCGAATGACACCTTATCGCAGCAGGTGGCAAAATCGTTTTATCAGGGGCTGTTTGGCCTTGATAAAGAGATGAAGCTGAAGAACGTGCTGGCAGAAAGTTACACCGTCTCTGACGACGGCCTGGTGTATACCCTTAAACTGCGTCAGGGGGTGAAATTCCAGGACGGGACCGACTTTAACGCCGAGGCGGTGAAAATAAACCTCGATCGCGCCAGCGATCCCGCCAATAGCCTTAAGCGTTATAACCTGTATAAAAACATCGCCAAAACAGAGGCTGTCGATCCCGCGACGGTAAAAATCACTCTGAAGCAGCCGTTCTCCGCGTTTATTAATATTCTGGCGCACCCGGCAACGGCGATGATCTCACCAGCCGCGCTGGCGAAATACGGCAAAGAGATTGGCTTCCATCCGGTTGGCACTGGTCCGTATGTGCTGGACACCTGGAATCAAACCGATTTTGTGAAGGTGAAGAAATTTGCCGATTACTGGCAGCCGGGATTACCGAAGCTGGATAGCATCACCTGGCGTCCGGTCACCGATAACAATACCCGTGCGGCGATGCTGCAAACCGGGGAAGCACAATTTGCCTTCCCGATCCCCTACGAGCAGGCGGCGCTGTTAGAGAAAAACAAAAATCTGCAGCTGGTCGCCAGTCCGTCGATCATGCAGCGTTACATCAGCATGAACGTGACGCAAAAACCGTTCGACAACCCGAAAGTCCGCGAGGCGTTAAACTACGCCATCAACCGTCAGGCGCTGGTGAAAGTGGCGTTTGCTGGTTACGCGACCCCGGCTACCGGCGTGGTGCCGCCGTCGATTGCTTATGCGCAAAGCTACACGCCCTGGCCTTACGATCCGGCAAAAGCGCGTGAACTGCTGAAAGAAGCGGGTTATCCAAACGGTTTTAGCACCACGCTATGGTCATCGCACAATCACAGTACCGCCCAGAAAGTGTTGCAGTTTACCCAACAGCAACTGGCGCAGGTGGGGGTTAAAGTGCAGGTGACGGCGATGGATGCCGGTCAGCGCGCGTCGGAAGTTGAGGGCAAAGGGCAGAAAGAGAGCGGCGTGAGAATGTTCTATACCGGCTGGTCGGCGTCGACCGGTGAAGCCGACTGGGCATTGTCGCCGCTGTTTGCCTCACAAAACTGGCCGCCAACGCTGTTTAACACCGCGTTCTACAGCAATCCGCAGGTTGACACTGACCTCGCCGACGCGCTGAAAACGACCGATCCGCAAGTGAAAGCGCGGCTGTACAAAGCGGCGCAGGATATCGTCTGGAAAGAGTCGCCGTGGATCCCGCTGGTGGTGGAAAAACTGGTCTCGGCGCACAGTAACAAACTGACCGGTTTCTGGATCATGCCAGATACCGGGTTCAGCTTTGATGATGCAGATTTGAAATAAGCCACAGCGGAAATCGGATGCTTAACTATATCCTTAAACGCCTGCTGGGGTTGATTCCGACCCTGTTCAGTGTTGCGGTGCTGGTGTTTTTATTTGTTCACCTGTTGCCCGGAGACCCGGCGCGGCTGATTGCCGGGCCGGAAGCCGACTCGCAGGTGATTGAGCTGGTTCGTCAGCAACTCGGTCTCGACAGGCCGCTGCACGTCCAGTTCTGTCATTACATGACTAACGTGTTGCAGGGCGATTTTGGCCTCTCGATGGTTTCCCGTCGGCCGGTCTCGGAGGAGATCGCCAGTCGGTTTATGCCGACGCTGTGGCTGACGTTGAGCAGTATGATCTGGGCCGTTCTGTTCGGTATGGCGGCGGGAATTGTCGCGGCGGTATGGCGTAATCGCTGGCCGGATCGCCTCAGCATGACGCTGGCCGTTACCGGGATCTCCTTTCCGGCGTTCGCGCTGGGGATGTTGTTAATGCAGGTGTTCTCCGTGGAGTTAGGCTGGTTGCCGACCGTCGGGGCCGATAGCTGGCAGCACTATATTCTGCCGTCTGTCACCCTTGGCGCGGCGGTGGCCTCAGTGATGGCTCGCTTTACCCGCGCCTCATTTGTCGATGTGCTCAGTGAAGACTATATGCGTACCGCCCGGGCGAAAGGGGTCAGCGAAACCTGGGTGGTGCTCAAGCATGGGCTGCGCAATGCGATGATCCCTGTCGTCACCATGATGGGGTTACAGTTCGGCTTTTTGCTCGGCGGGTCTATCGTGGTCGAAAAGGTCTTCAACTGGCCCGGTCTCGGACGTCTGCTGGTGGACTCCGTAGAGATGCGCGATTATCCGGTGATTCAGGCGGAAGTCCTGTTGTTCTCACTGGAATTTATACTTATCAACTTAGTGGTGGATGTGCTGTATGCCGCCATTAACCCGGCTATCAGGTACAAGTAAGGATGCGTTTACTTAACTGGCGCCGTCAGGCGATTTTAGATGCCATGCCAATGGTGAAACCCGAGCGGGTACGCACGCCGTGGCACGAATTCTGGCGACGTTTTCGCCGTCAGCATGTGGCGTTGATAGCAGGCCTGTTTGTGTTGCTGCTGATCCTGGTGGCAATCTTCGCCCGCTGGCTGACGCCGTTCGATGCGGAAAATTATTTCGATTACGACAGGCTGAATGACGGGCCGTCGATGATGCACTGGTTCGGCGTAGATTCGCTGGGCAGAGATATCTTCAGCCGTGTGCTGGTTGGCGCGCAAATTTCACTGGCGGCAGGGGTATTTGCAGTTTTGATTGGCGCGGCTATTGGCACCGTACTGGGGCTGCTCGCGGGTTACTATGAAGGCTGGTGGGACCGGGTCATCATGCGCATCTGCGACGTGCTGTTTGCGTTTCCGGGTATCCTGCTGGCGATTGCTGTGGTCGCGGTATTAGGTAGCGGCATTGCCAACGTGATTATCGCGGTGGCGATCTTCTCAATCCCGGCATTTGCGCGTCTGGTGCGCGGCAACACGCTGGTGCTGAAACGCCAGACGTTTATCGAATCGGCGCGCAGTATTGGTGCCAGCGATGCGACCATTATTTTCAGTCATATCCTGCCAGGAACCGTCTCGTCGATTGTGGTCTTTTTTACCATGCGTATTGGTACGTCGATCATCTCTGCGGCAAGTCTGTCGTTTCTGGGACTGGGCGCACAGCCGCCGACGCCGGAGTGGGGCGCGATGCTGAATGAAGCGCGGGCGGATATGGTGATTGCGCCGCATGTGGCGCTGTTCCCGGCGGTGGCGATTTTCCTGACGGTACTGGCGTTTAATCTGTTAGGCGATGGCCTGCGCGACGCGCTGGACCCGAAGATAAAAGGGTGAACCACAGGCCTGATAAGACGCGTTGGCGTCGTTATCAGGCATTGCCGGATGGGGCATAAATGCCTTATCCGGCTGGGTCAGTGAGAGTTAAGCGCGGGTGCCCCACAGGTCGTACTCGTCGGCGTTTTCTACTTTCACGCGGATCACGTCGCCCGGCTTCACGTTGGTTTCACCGTTCAGATAGACTGCGCCGTCGATTTCCGGGGCGTCGGCCATGCTGCGACCAATCGCGCCTTCTTCGTCGACTTCATCGACGATCACCAGAATTTCGCGACCAACTTTTTCCTGCAAACGTTCCGCAGAGATCTGCTGTTGCAATTGCATAAAGCGGTTCCAGCGCTCTTCCTTCACCTCTTCCGGTACCTGATCCGGCAGCGCATTGGCGCCAGCGCCTTCTACCGGGCTGTATTTGAAACAGCCTACGCGGTCGAGACGCGCTTCTTTCAGGAAGTCGAGCAGCATCTGGAAATCGTCTTCCGTTTCACCCGGGAAGCCAACAATAAACGTTGAGCGCAGGGTCAGCTCCGGACAGATTTCACGCCATTGCTTGATGCGCGCCAGCTGGCGGTCAACCGAGCCGGGGCGCTTCATCAGCTTGAGAATACGTGGGCTGGCGTGCTGAAGCGGGATATCCAGATATGGAAGGATCTTACCTTCCGCCATCAGCGGGATCACGTCATCAACGTGCGGATACGGGTAGACATAGTGCAGACGCGTCCAGATACCCAGTTTAGACAGCTGTTCACACAGGCTGACCATGCTGGTTTTCACCGGTTCACCGTTATAGAACCCGGTACGATGCTTCACATCCACGCCATAGGCGGAGGTGTCCTGAGAAATCACGAGGATCTCTTTCACACCGGCATCGACCAGACGCTTTGCTTCGCTCAGCACATCACCAATTGGACGGCTAACCAGATCGCCGCGCATGGACGGAATGATGCAGAAGGTGCAGCGATGATTGCAGCCTTCAGAAATTTTCAGGTAGGCGTAATGACGCGGGGTCAGCTTCACGCCTTGTTCCGGCACCAGGCTCAGGAACGGATTGTGCTTCGGTTTCGGCACGTAGTGGTGAACATGTTCCAGAACCTGCTCATAGCTATGCGGCCCGGTGATTTCCAGCACTTTCGGATGGACTTCACGGATCTGATCTTCTTTCGCGCCCAGACAGCCGGTGACGATCACTTTGCCGTTTTCGTTCAGCGCTTCGCCAATGGCTTCCAGTGATTCCTGCACTGCGCTGTCGATAAAACCGCAGGTATTGACGATCACCATATCGGCGTCGTCGTAACTCGGGACGACATCGTAGCCTTCGGTACGCAGTTCAGTCAGGATACGTTCCGAATCGACGAGGTTTTTCGGACAGCCGAGGGAAACGAAGCCGATTTTCGGCTGGTGGGTTACTTTGCTCATAGCTTAAAAATTGTTCAGTTATTGGAATGTTCAGGGCAGGGATTCTACAGAGTTCCGCACAAAAATTGTATTGCTATCTCACCCGATAAGGGCGGGAAAGTCGGTATTGGCTTATAGCGACTTTGTAAATTATGTTAATGGCGGGTGAATTATTGATCTCAGGCATCACATTGTACAAAAAATAGCCATACTATTATGTTGCACCATGGCTGGAAGAGGAGGAACGAAGTATGTTCGTTGACAGACTGAGAACCGATCTGCTGAATAAGCTTATCAATGCCAGGATCGACCTCGCTGCGTATCTGCAGCTAAGGATGGCGAAAGGATACATGTCAGTCAGCGAGAATGATCATCTACGTGAGAACTTTTTCGAACTGAACCGAGAGCTGCACGATAAATCGTTGCGCTTGAATCTGCATCTCGATCAGGAAGAGTGGGATGCTTTGCACCATGCCGAAGGCGCACTCGCCGCTGCGGCGGTGTGCCTGATGAGCGGACACCACGACTGTCCGAATTTTATTGCCGTCAATGCAGAAAAACTCAATAC
>NZ_JBFWLF010000167.1:0-10083 GCF_050252275.1 Citrobacter sp.
CATCTTGATCAGACGTTTTGCTTTCGCGATGGACGCGTCGGTGTCGTAAGACAGACGAGCGTCAACTTCAGTAGAGATACGACCCGGGACCAGTTTCAGGATCTCCAGACCGATATTTACTGCCAGTTTGTCGGTCGCGTCGACGATCTGCTGTGCGCGGTCGTTGCTCTGCTGCTTAGCCCAGGCTACAGCGTCATCAATCAGCTTGCGGTATTCTGGGATCTGCGCTGCGTTAAGAATGAGAGAAGGGTTGGTTGTGGCATCCTGCGGCTGATACAGCTTCATTGCCGCGATGTCTCCGGTGTCGGCCACCACGGTGGTGAACTGACGAAGGGAGGTCAATTTGTCCGTCATGATAGTGTTTCTCTTTAAACAGCTTGTTAGGGGGATGTAACCGGTCTGCCCTGATGATAACACGACGTTGTGACAGCGCAACCGCAGACAATGCGCTTATCCCCATGAGGGCATCTGCGGACAATTTCTGGTCCGGGCTTGATGTGACGCCCCATTCAGGTACACAACCTCATGTATACTACTCGGCCGCTATCAATTGTCCGGCAGCGTATATACTATTCGACAATTGGTAACGCTTACACAGGGTTGTTACAGCGTACCGGCAGCAACAAGAGGGATGTTAATGCCTGATTTTTTCACGTTCATTAATGATGTGCTCTGGGGATCGGTAATGATCTACCTGCTCTTCGGAGCAGGGTGTTGGTTTACCTGGCGCACAGGCTTCGTCCAGTTTCGCTATATCCGCCAGGTTGGCAGAAGTCTGAAAAACAGCATTAACCCGCAGCCGGGAGGGTTAACCTCTTTTCAGTCACTCTGCACCGGCCTTGCCGCCCGTATCGGTAGCGGTAACCTGGCGGGTGTGGCGCTGGCCATTACCGCAGGTGGACCAGGCGCGGTGTTCTGGATGTGGATCGCCGCCATCATTGGGATGGCGACCTCATTTGCTGAATGTGCCCTCGCACAACTCTACAAAGAACGCGATCGCCACGGTCAGTTTCGCGGTGGCCCCGCCTGGTATATGGCACGTGGTTTAGGCATGCGCTGGATGGGCGTGTTATTCGCCATCTTTTTGCTGATCGCCTACGGCCTGGTGTTCAACAGCGTGCAGGCCAACTCCGTCTCCCGTGCTCTCAAATTCGCGTTTGATTTCCCTCCGGTTGCTACCGGTATTGTCATGGCGATTGCCGCCCTGTTGGTTATCGTCCGCGGGATCAAAGGCGTGGCGCGGATGATGCAGTGGTTTGTCCCTGTGATGGCGTTGATGTGGGTGGTCACCAGCCTGGTGGTTTGTCTGATCAACATCGACCAACTGCCGGACATCATCATTTCTATCGTCAAAAGCGCGTTTGGCTGGCAAGAAGCGGCGGGCGGCGTGGCGGGGTATACGCTGAGTCAGGCGATCACCAGCGGTTTTCAACGCAGTATGTTCTCCAATGAAGCCGGAATGGGCTCAACGCCTAACGCTGCTGCCGCAGCAGCATCCTGGCCGCCGCACCCTGCGGCACAGGGGATCGTGCAGATGATCGGCATTTTTATCGATACGCTGATCGTCTGTAGCGCAACGGCAATGTTGGTTTTACTGGCCGGTAACGACGCCACCTATGCGCCGATGGAAGGGATCCAACTGGTGCAGAAAGCGATGAATACACTGGTCGGAGAGTGGGGCGCGGCATTCGTCGCAGTCATTGTGATTCTGTTTGCCTTCAGCTCTATTGTGGTTAACTACATCTATGCGGAAAACAATCTGTACTTTCTGAAGCTGGACAATAAGCGCTTCATCTGGGCTTTACGCATTACCTCCTGTTCAACCGTCGTGGTCGGCACCTTGCTTAGCTTCCCGCTGCTGTGGCAACTGGCGGATATCATCATGGCCTGCATGGCGATCACTAACCTGACGGCAATATTGTTGCTCTCTCCGGTGGTGCGTACCCTGGCCAGCGACTACTTGCGTCAGCGTAAACTCGGCGTTCGCCCAGTGTTTGATCCACTGCGTTACCCGGACATCGGACAGCAATTGGCACCAGATGCCTGGGACGACATACCGCGAGACTAATCGCAACTATCGATCAACTCAGTCGTGTTTTTTGCTACAGTCGCAGTAAATTTCCTGCAAGGACTGGATATGCTGATTCTGATTTCACCTGCAAAAACGCTCGACTACCAGAGCCCGCTGGCAACAACGCGCCATACGCTACCTGAATTACTGGATCACTCGCAGCAACTGATTCATGTGGCGCGTAAACTTTCAGCCCCGCAAATCGGCAAGCTGATGAACATCAGCGACAAACTCGCCGATCTAAACGCCACCCGTTTTCATGACTGGCAGCCGGACTTCACGCCAGAAAACGCGCGTCAGGCCATTCTGGCTTTCAAAGGCGATGTCTATACCGGACTACAGGCCGAAAACTTCAGTGAAGCCGATTTCGATTTTGCCCAGCAGCATTTGCGTATGCTCTCAGGTTTATATGGCGTGCTGCGCCCGCTGGATCTGATGCAACCTTATCGTCTGGAAATGGGTATCCGTCTGGAGAACGCCAAAGGGAAGGATCTGTATCAGTTCTGGGGCGATATCATCACGGATAAGCTTAATGAAGCGCTCGCCGCACAGGGCGACCAGGTGGTGATTAACCTGGCATCGGATGAATACTTCCGCGCCGTGAAACCGAAGAAACTGAATGCCGAGCTGATTAAACCTGTCTTTCTCGACGAGAAAAACGGTAAGTTCAAAGTCATCAGTTTCTACGCCAAAAAGGCGCGCGGCCTGATGAGCCGCTACATCATTGAAAACCGCCTGACGACGCCTGAACAGCTCACCGGCTTTAACAGCGAAGGTTACTTCTTTGATGACGCCGCGTCTGGCAACGGCGAACTGGTGTTTAAGCGTCACGAGCAGTAATGCGCATTTCGCCGGATGGCGGCTACGCCTTATCCGGCTTTCTCATCTCCACCGCCTGACAGGCCCGGTAAGCGATAGCGCCACCGGGCAGACGGTTTAGCGCGTCATCATCAGCTTACGCAGGGCGGCAAAATCCGCCGGCAGATGTTGCGAAAGCAGCGGTAGATCCGCACGTTCTGCCAGTTCTTTCGGCAGATCCAGCGTTTCATTGAGGATCGTTTCCACGCTCTCTTTAAACTTCGCCGGGTGCGCCGTGCCGAGGAAAAGACCGTACTCGCCCGGATTGAGCTGATCACGCAGGGCGCGGTAGGCCACGGCGGCATGAGGCTCAGAAGTGTAGCCCTTCGCTTTCAGTTCGCGCATCGTTTCCTGTGTGGTTTCATCATCTACAGCCGCATAACCCAGCTCATTCAGACGCCAGATTTTACGGCGGAACAACTCCTCAACGCGCGGCCAGTTGTTCGGCTGACTCACATCCATCGCGTTAGACAACGTCGCCTGGGTCGCTTTTGGCGCCCACTGCCCGTCCTGCAGGAAGCGTGGCACTGTGTCGTTAACGTTGGTGGCTGCGATAAAACGCTTCACCGGCAGGCCGAGAGATTTCGCCAGCAGGCCCGCCGTCAGGTCGCCAAAGTTACCGCTTGGAACAGAAACCACCAACTGATTCCGCGCCTCCTGCGGCAATTGGGCAACGGCTTCAAAATAGTAGCAAATCTGTGCCAGCAGGCGGCTGATGTTGATGGAGTTCGCCGAGTTCAACCCCAGCGCCACTTTCAGTTCTTCATCATCAAACGCCTGTTTAACCAGCGCCTGGCAGGCATCAAAATCACCATCGATGGCAACAGTTTCAATGTTACCGCCCAGCGTGCAGAACAGTTTTTCCTGCAACGGACTGATTTTACCGTTCGGATAGAGGATCACCACGCGCACGTTCGGCAGACCATAAAACGCATGCGCCACGGCCGCGCCGGTATCACCAGAGGTTGCCGTCAGAATGGTCACCGGTTTTTCGCCACTGATGTGGGTCAACATCTGCGCCATAAAACGACCGCCGAAATCTTTAAACGCCAGCGTCGGGCCATGGAACAGCTCCAGACAGCCGACATCCCCTTCCACCTGAGCAACCGGCGCCGGGAAAGCAAAGGCTGCGCGCACACGTTCTTCGAGGATCTCCTGCGGGATTTCATCGCCGATGAATGCCGAGAGGATCTTTGTGCTACGGCTGACGAAGTCCTGGTTCAGCATCTCATCCACTTCTGTCAGGTTGAATTCCGGCAGATCGTGCGGGAAAAACAGCCCCTGATTCTTGCCCAACCCCTGCGTGACGGCCTGTGCAAAACTAACCTGTTCGTTGTGATCTTTAAGATTGTAGAGTTTCATCAATTATCCCAGTACTCGTGCGCCCGCCGTGTCCAGCCGGCAAATATGAACAAAGCCTTCCTGATTTTGCAGGTAGTGACTGCCCAGCCAGTCCGCCACACGCTGCGCGGTCTCCGTTTTATCGCAGAGCGCAAACAACGTCGGCCCTGAACCGGAAATACCGCTGGCCAGCGCGCCAATTTCCGCGACGGCCTGACGCGCCTGAGCAAAACCAGGCAACAGACGTTCGCGATACGGTTCGGCAATCACATCCTTCATCAGTTTCGCCGCAAGCCCTGGCTGACGGGAATAGCAGGCGTGAATAAACCCGGCCAGGTGACGCCCGTGGGCAATGCAATCCTGGCGACGATACTGCGCAGGCAGGATCGCCCGCGCTTCTGCCGTGGAGACTTTAATGCCAGGATAGGCCAGTACCCACAGCCACTCATCAAAGCCTGGCACCTGCTGGCTGATAATGCCGTTTTCTTCAATCATCAACTGCATACCACCGAGAAAACATGGCGCGACGTTATCGTAGTGAATGCTGCCGGAGATACGCCCTTCCAGCTCGCCCATTATTGCCAGCAGACGCGTGTCATTGAGCGGCTTGCCGCAGTACTCATTCATCGCGACCAGTGCCGCCACCACCGAGCAGGCGCTGGAACCTAATCCGGAGCCGATCGGCATATTCTTTTCCAGGGTCATCGCCACCGGAATTTGCTTACCCAGTTCCTGACAAAAACGTTCCCAGCACTGGTAAACAATATTTTCTCGCGGTTCTGGCGGTAGCTTGTCGGCAAAGCGGCCCAGATTATTCAGGCTGAAACTGTCCGCCGCCTCAACCGACACCACGTCGCCCAGCAGTGAGCCATCAACGGGCGTCACCGCCGCCCCAAGCACATCAAATCCAACGCTCATATTGGCACTGGAAGCCGGGGCATAAACTTTAACCATGTTAGACTCCTAGCTTCCATGAGAGAGTACGCAGCAGGTCAGCAAACACCCCTGCCGCCGTGACGTCGTTACCCGCACCATAACCGCGCAGAACCAGCGGTAGCGGCTGATAGTAGTGGCTGTAGAACGCCAGCGCGTTTTCGCCGTTTTTCACTTTGTACAACGGATCGTTACCGTCCACTTCAGAAATCTTCACCCGACAGACGCCGTCTTCTTCGATGTTGCCAACATAGCGCAATACTTTGCCCTCATCACGGGCTTTTGCCACCCGAGCGGCAAAGGCATCGTCAAGCTGCGGCAGATTCGCCATAAACGCCTCAACGTCGCCTGAATCATCAAACGCTTTCGGCAGCACCGGTTCAATGACGATGTCTGACAGTTCCAGCTCGCGCCCGGTTTCACGGGCGAGGATCAGCAGCTTACGCGCCACGTCCATTCCCGAAAGATCGTCACGCGGATCGGGTTCGGTGTACCCCATTTCACGCGCGATACGAGTCGCTTCAGAGAGACTCATACCCTCGTCGAGCTTACCGAAAATAAATGACAGCGAACCGGACAGGATGCCGGAGAACTTCAGCAATTCATCGCCCGCATTCAACAGGTTTTGCAGGTTTTCGATCACCGGCAGACCGGCACCCACGTTAGTGTCATAGAGGAATTTGCGCCGTGACTTCGCGGCAGCGAAGCGCAGCTGATGGTAGTAATCCATTGACGAGGTATTCGCCTTTTTGTTCGGCGTGACCACATGGAATCCTTCACGCAGGAAGTCCGCGTATTGATCGGCCACCGCCTGACTGGATGTACAATCCACAATCACCGGGTTCAGCAGGTGATATTCCTTCACCAGACGGATTAAGCGACCAAGATTGAACGGCTCTTTCGCTTCAGCCAGTTCAGCCTGCCAGTTTTCCAGATTCAGGCCATGCACATGGGTCAACAGCGCTCTCGAGTTCGCCACGCCGCACACGCGCAGATCGATATGTTTTTTCTTCAGCCAGGTTTGCTGGCGCTTAAGCTGCTCCAGTAACGCGCCGCCTACCCCGCCAACGCCAATGACAAACACTTCAATTACCTGATCGGTATTGAACAGCATCTGATGGGTGACGCGTACGCCCGTCGTGGCATCGTCGTTATTGACCACGACCGAAATGGAACGCTCAGAAGAGCCCTGCGCGATAGCCACGATATTGATATTCGCGCGCGCCAGTGCGGCAAAGAATTTCGCCGAAATACCCCGCAGTGTCCGCATGCCATCCCCAACGACGGAGATAATCGCCAGTCGTTCAGTGACCGCCAGCGGTTCCAGCACGCCCTCTTTCAGTTCGAGATAGAATTCATCCTGCAAGGCACGCTGCGCGCGGGCGCAGTCGGCCTGCGGCACGCAGAAGCTGATGCTGTACTCAGAGGATGACTGGGTAATCAGTACCACGGAAATGCCTGCACGGGACATCACCGCAAACACGCGCGCCGCCATCCCCACCATCCCTTTCATGCCAGGACCGGAGACGTTGAACATCGCCATATTATTAAGGTTGGAAATCCCCTTCACTGGCAGATCGTCTTCATCGCGGCTGGCGCCGATCAGCGTGCCTGCCGCCTGCGGGTTACCGGTATTTTTGATGAGGCAAGGGATCTGGAACTGCGCGATGGGGGTAATGGTACGAGGGTGAAGCACTTTTGCGCCGAAATAGGAGAGCTCCATCGCTTCCTGATAAGACATCGATTTCAGCAACCTGGCGTCAGGTACCTGGCGCGGGTCACAGGTATATACACCGTCGACATCTGTCCAGATCTCGCAACAGTCGGCGCGTAAGCAGGCCGCCAGAACCGCTGCGGAGTAATCGGAGCCATTGCGCCCCAGCACCACCAGTTCACCCTTCTCATTACCGGCGGTGAACCCGGCCATCAGCACCATGTGATCGGCGGGTATACGCCCGGCGGCGATGCGGCGAGTCGATTCGGCGATATCGACGGTAGATTCGAGGTAGTGCCCCACCGCCAGCAGTTTTTCGACCGGGTCAATAACGGTAACGTGGTGGCCGCGGGCTTCCAGTAACCCCGCCATGATGGCGATCGACATCTTTTCGCCACGGCAGATGAGCGCAGCGTTAATGCTGTCCGGACACTGTCCTAGCAAGCTGATCCCATGCAGCACATGTTTGATTTGGGCAAATTCCTGCTCAACAAACACTTTCAACTGCGCCAGCGGAAAGCCCGGCTGGGCGTCGGCGAGTCCGGTCAGAAGTTCGGCAAAAATACGTTCGGCATCACTGATATTGGGTAATGCGTCCTGACCTCCGATGGTTTTTTCAATCATCGCCACCAGATGGTTGGTAATTTTAGCGGGGGCAGAAAGAACGGTCGCTACCTGCCCCTGCCTGGCATTGCTTTCCAGAATATCGGCAACCCGCAGAAAACGTTCTGCATTTGCCACTGATGTACCGCCGAACTTCAACACTCGCATGGTTGTTACCTCGTTACCTTTGGTCGAAAAAAAAGCCCGCACTGTTCAGGTGCGGGCTTTTTTCTGTGTTTCCTGTACGCGTCAGCCCGCACCGTTACCTGTGGTAATGGTGATGGTTGTGGTAATGGTGGTGCTGATGCGTTTCATGGATGTTGTGTACTCTGTCATTATTTACCCTAAATAATTCGTCTTGCAGGAAGGCGGCAATTGCGTGAAGCCCTGGCGCATAGAAAACGATGTGACTGGGGTGAACAAAAATCGCCAACGCAGATGCAACTCGAAGTATGACGGGTATCTGTCTGTGCTGTATGTCTATATTGGTTAAAGTATATGGTGAGCTAAGTCAATAAATATTTGATTTACTCACCTGACGAAACTTGTTCATGAGCTGCTGGCGAAAGGTTTATTTTCAACCAAACCCGCAGGAAAACCCCTCTTGAAATCAGCAGTTATCACCATAAATACAACTAAAGGAAAATTATTATTTTGTGACTTTTTTTTCGACATCATGGACCAGGCGGTGCAACATTGCCGTGTCTCGCTGCCCTAATTGCCCCAGACGCTGTTGCAGCCAGTCGACCAGTTTGCTGTCATCTGCAACCTCCAGAGTGGCCAACAGGCTCATGATGCGTGAGCGTAATGCCTGTAACTGAAATTCATCAGATGAATCGACTTCTTTAGCAGGTTGTTGCATTAAATTTGTTAATTGATAGCAGTAGACCATCACCGCCTGCCCCAGATTCAATGAAGGATAATCTGCAACCATTGGCACGCCGGTCAGAACATCCGCCAGTGCCAGTTCATCGTTGGTCAGTCCGGAATCTTCACGACCAAAAACCAGCGCGGTGTGATTCATCCAGGCCGATTTTTCTTCCAGCAGCGGAACCAGTTCCGCCGGCGTCGCGTAGTAGTGAAATTTTGCCCGACTGCGAGCCGTGGTGGCGACGGTAAAATCAACATCGACAAGCGCGTCCGCAAGCGTCGGAAAAACAGTAATATTATCAATAATATCGCTGGAGCCATGCGCCACCCAGCGCGTGGCGGGTTCAAGATGCGCCTGACTGTCAACGATACGCAACTGAGTGAATCCCATGGTTTTCATGGCGCGAGCCGCAGCACCAATGTTTTCCGCTCTGGCGGGAGCGACGAGGATAATAGTAATGCGCATTTTTTTACTCTTTATGCCTGTCCGCGGGCAATTGTGTGAACTATGTCAAGATATTACGCGGAGCGAATTTACAAAATTTTAACCAAAATCAGTGGAAAACCGTTTCACCTTTCATAAAAGGCGCTAAACTGTTTCCTTACTTTACTAATGTTTTTTATGTTAACAGAAACAGTATATCCTTCTGTTTATCAGAGATAATTTGATTTAAAATGAATCTCATTCATAGGATTCGCCGTGTTAATTAGTTATCCTGTGCAACTAGTTGGATTATTGCAATTTTGTGATGAAAGCTAGCATTTAGATACGATGATTTCATCAAACTGTTAACGTGCTACAATTGAACTTGATATATGTCAACGAAGCGTAGTTTTATTGGGTGTCCGGTACGTCTTAGCCTGTTATGTTGCTGTTAAAATGGTTAGGATGACAGCCGTTTTTGACACTGTCGGGTCCAGAGGGAAACTACCCACGACCAAGCTAATGATGTTGTTGACGTTGATGGAAAGTGCATCAAGAACGCAATTACGTACTTTAGTCATGTTACGCCGATCATGTTAATTTGCGACATGCATCAGGCAGGTCAGGGACTTTTGTACTTCCTGTTTCGATTTAGTTGGCAATTTAGGTAGCAAACATGCAGACCCCGCACATTCTTATCGTTGAAGACGAGTTGGTAACACGCAACACGTTAAAAAGTATTTTCGAAGCGGAAGGCTATGATGTATTCGAAGCGACTGATGGCGCGGAAATGCATCAAATCCTCTCTGAATATGACATCAACCTGGTGATCATGGATATCAACCTGCCAGGCAAAAACGGTCTTCTGCTGGCGCGTGAACTGCGCGAGCAGGCTAACGTTGCGCTGATGTTCCTGACTGGCCGCGATAACGAAGTCGATAAAATCCTCGGCCTCGAAATCGGTGCAGACGATTACATCACCAAGCCGTTTAACCCGCGCGAACTGACTATCCGTGCCCGCAACCTTCTGTCTCGTACCATGAACCTGGGTACCGTCAGCGAAGAACGTCGTAGCGTTGAAAGCTACAAGTTCAACGGTTGGGAACTGGACATCAACAGCCGTTCTCTGATCGGGCCTGATGGCGAACAGTACAAACTGCCGCGCAGTGAGTTCCGTGCCATGCTTCACTTCTGCGAGAACCCAGGCAAGATCCAGTCCCGTGCTGAGCTGCTGAAGAAAATGACTGGTCGTGAGCTGAAACCTCATGA